>JBCCAC010000135.1:0-6742 GCA_039815015.1 Pseudomonadota bacterium
CCCCTTCGACAGGCTCAGGGTGAACGGATCAAGTCAACGTCATTACCCCAGTCATCGAAAGCGGACCGCGTTATGGCTCACGCCTCCACCAGCCTCGCGCCGACGCCTGTTTCGCCCTCGCGGTCGTCCGGGTTGTAGAGCGCGCACGCTTTCAAGGACAGGCAGCCGCAGCCGATGCAGCCGTCCAGCCGGTCGCGCAGCCGCTCCATCCGGCGGATGCGCTCGTCGAGCACGCCGCGCATCGCGCGGCTGATCCGCATCCAGTCCGCCTTGGTCGGCGTGCGTCCGGCAGGAAGCGCCGCCAGCTGCGCGCGTACCTCCTCCAGCGTGAAGCCCAGCTGCTGCGCGATGCGGACGAACGACAGGCGGCGAATGTCGGAGCGCGGAAAGCGGCGCTGATTGCCGTTGTTCCGGATGGGCGCGACCAGCCCGGCCTCTTCGTAGAACCGGATCGCCGATACGGCGAGCCCGGTCCGCGCGGCGACCTCGCCGATGGACAGAAGATCGTGCGGGGACAGTTTTGACGACCTGGGCATGAGCGGGCTTTCGATTAAAGGCTTGACCTCAACTTAGCTTGAGGAATTATCCACGTCGATCTCGCATCCGACTCACGCTTCCGGAAAGGCAGGTCCGCAAATGTCCACCGCACAACTCGAACATATCAACATCACCGTCAGCGACCCCGACCGCACCGCCGCCATGCTGACCGATCTTTTCGGCTGGCACGTCCGCTGGGCCGGCCCGTCCATGAACGACGGCCGCACGGTGCATGTCGGCACGGATACCGGTTACGTCGCGCTTTACTCCAATCCGAACGTCGCCCAGGCGCTCTCGGACGATGGGGACCGTGCGAAAGAACGCGCCGCGGCGCTGAACCATGTCGCGGTCACCGTCGAGGATCTGGGCGAAGTAGAACGCCGCGTCGCTGCGGCAGGCCTGAAGCCGGAAAACCATGCCGATTATGAACCCGGCCGCCGGTTCTATTTCTTCGACGCCGACCACATCGAATATGAAGTGGTGAGTTATTCCTGACGGCCCGGTCCCTGTCCGGCCCATGGCTGTTCCTGGCTTTGACGCAGGTCAAAGCCAGACTGACACTTTGCTGCTGGAGGGAAGTCCCGTCGATATCACGAGGCAGTTTTCCAAGTGTCGAAACGTCCGGTAGCTTCTCCATGACGCCATCACCAGCACCTGCCGTCCCGGCCTCGCCACTCCACAGCTATGACAGCGTCTGGATACATGGCGCCGGTTTTGCCGGCGACACTTGGTCTGCAATGACGGCAGCGTTGCCGCGCGCTCGAACTCCGGATTTGCCGGGACACGGGGCGGCACGGCCGGTCGTGCCGCCCCGTGTGGAACGGTTCGCAGACAGGCTGGCACCGGAGATTGGCGCCGGCGCGATCCTGATCGGCCATTCACTGGGCGGCATGGTCGCTTTGGAATTGGCGGCCCGGCGGGCGGGACCGGTATCGGCACTCATTCTCATCGACTCCGTACCGACGGTCCGGGATCGTTTAGGCGGACGTCTTCTGGGAAAGATTGCGGAGCCGGTCGTGCATCTTCTCGGCCCGCGCGGCCTTGCTTGGATATCCGGCGTTGGTCAGGCGATACCCGTGAAACAGGAACTCCAGCGGCAACTTCTCCGTCATGATAACAGGAGCTTGCTCGCTGCCATCGATGCCGCGATGGCTTATGACGGCCGCCCGTTGCTTTCCGGGATCCATGTGCCGACACTCATCATCGTGGCGCAGAATAGCAAAGCGACGCATGCAGGCTCGCGGCTTATGGCCCGTCGAATTCCGCGTGCAGAACACGCTGTTTTGTCAGGCGGCCATATTCTTCATGTGGATAGTCCCGTGCGACTGCGGCGGCGCATCGATGAGTTTCTCCGCCACAAACTGCCAGAAAACCAGTTTGATAGATGATGGACGGAACAGCGCGTCTTGACCATCTCTTGCCCTGCACATAGGTTGTTACTGCTTTAAAAGCATCATTGCGAATCTGACACCCCCTGTTTGGCAGGGCGTGCCGCCGGTCAGCGAGTTTCGCCCACCGGCGTTTTTTGCGTTGGGGCTTGTAGACCGGAGGCCGAGGACCCTTGTTCGAATCGCTATCAGACCGCCTTGGCGGCGTGTTCGACCAGCTTCGCGGGCGCGGTGCGCTTACCGAAGCGGACGTGCGCGCGGCGATGCGGGAGGTGCGGGTCGCGCTCTTGGAGGCCGATGTCGCGCTGCCGGTCGCGAAGGATTTCATCGCCAAGGTGACCGAGCGCGCCGTCGGCGCCGAGGTCACGAAATCCGTCACGCCCGGCCAGCAGGTCGTCAAGATCGTCAATGACGAGCTGACCGCGATGCTGGGCGGGGAGACGGCCGACCTCGACCTCTCCGTCACGCCGCCCGCGACGATCATGATGGTCGGCCTGCAGGGCTCCGGCAAGACGACGACGACGGCGAAGATCGCCCGCCGTCTCAAGACGAAGGACGGCAAGAAGGTCCTGATGGCGTCGCTCGACGTCAACCGCCCCGCGGCGCAGGAGCAGCTGCGCGTGCTGGGCGAGCAGGTCGAGGTCGCGACCCTGCCGGTGATCGAGGGGCAGCAGCCGGTCGACATCGCCAAACGCGCCCTTTCCGCCGCGAAGCTGCAGGGTTTCGACGTCCTGATGCTCGACACGGCGGGCCGGCTGCACGTCGATACCGCGCTGATGGCGGAAATGAAGGCGGTCGGAGAGGCCGCTGCCCCCGCCGAAACCCTGCTCGTCGTCGATGCGCTGACCGGTCAGGACGCCGTCAACGTCGCCACGAATTTCACCGCAGAGGTTCCTTTGACCGGTGTCGTCCTCACCCGGATGGACGGCGATGCGCGCGGCGGTGCGGCGCTTTCCATGCGCGCGGTCACCGGCCGGCCCATCAAGTTCATCGGCACGGGCGAGAAGGTCGATGCGCTCGACAGTTTCGATCCTTCGCGCGTTGCCGGCCGCATCCTCGGCATGGGCGATGTCGTCAGCCTGGTCGAAAAGGCGTCCGAAGCCGTCGAGGCGGAGGAGGCGGAGCGGCAGGCGAAGCGTTTTGCGAAGGGTCAGTTCGACATGAACGACCTTCGTTCTCAATTGTCGCAGATGCAGCGCATGGGCGGCATGGGCGCGATGATGTCGATGCTGCCCGGCATGGGAAAGCTGAAGGCGCAGGCCGAAAAGGCGGGCGTTGGCGATGACAGGATGCTGCCGCGCATGGAGGCGATCATCCTCTCCATGACGCCGAAGGAACGCGCCATGCCGCAGGTCCTGAACGCCAAGCGCAAGATCAGGATCGCAAACGGTGCCGGAACGACGGTGCAGGAGGTCAACCGCCTCATCAAGATGCACAAGGAAATGTCCGGCGCGATGAAGAAGATCAAGAAGATGGGCGGCATGAAGGGCCTGGCGAAGATGCTCGGTCTGGGCGGTGGCATGGGTGGCGGTCCGGGTGGCCCCGACGGCGCGCCGCCCGACCTCGGCCAGATCGGCGATGCGCTCGGCGGCGGAAAACTGGGCGGTGGCAACATGCCCCAGCTGCCCCCCGGCTTCGACAAGTTCGGAAGGTGACCTGCCGGCACCTTTCCTCTCCCACGGTCATTCCCGCGAACGCGTGAATGACGATTAACGAGACTATTGAAAGTGAAGGAAAATAATCCATGGCCGTAGTTATCCGCCTGTCCCGCGGCGGCGCGAAGAAGCGCCCCTATTACCGCGTCGTCGTCGCCGACAAGCGCGCGCCGCGTGACGGCAAATATCTGGAGCGCATCGGCAGCTACAATCCGCTGCTGCCGAAGGATTCCGATGAACGCGTCAAGATCGACGTCGAGCGCGCCAGGCACTGGCTGTCGGTCGGCGCCGTCCCGTCCGACCGCGTCGCGCGGTTTCTGGACGCCGAGGGTCTGATGAAGCGCGAGGCGCGCAACAATCCGCAGAAGGCCGAGCCGGGCGAGAAGGCGAAGGAACGCGCCGAGGAGAAGGCTGCCAAGGCCGCCGAGGCCGAAGAAGCCGCCAAGGCGGCCGAGGAGGCCCCCGCTGAGGAGGCTCCTGCAGAGGAAGTCCCGGCGGAAGAAGCGCCCGCAGAAGAGCCTGCTGCCGAGGAAACCCCGGCGGCAGACACGGCGGAAGATACGGCCGCCGAAGCCGAGAAAACGGACGGCTGACCCGCGCCCTTCCTCCCTCGGTACCGGGGGAGGCGGCCTCGAAGCCACCAATCATGACGGACGACCTCGCCATAGAGCTCGCAGCCATTACCGGCGCGCATGGCATTCATGGCGAGGTTCGTCTGAAACTGTTTACGGACGACCTCGCTGCGTTCGCCGCCTATGGCCGCTACCGCGCTGGTGACCGCGACCTCGTCTTGAAGCGCACCAAACAGGTCGGCAAATCCGCCGTCGCCCGGTTCGAGGGCATCGGTGACCGCAACGCGGCGGAGGCGCTGCGCGGCACCGTCCTCACCGTCCCGCGCAGCGCGCTCGCCCCGCTGGACGAGGGTGAGGTCTACGCCCGGGACCTCGTCGGCTGCCCCGTCACGCTCCTCGACGGCACCGCCTTCGGCCGCGTGTACGGCGTCGAGAATTACGGCGCCGGCGACATTCTGGATGTCGAACGTCCGGACGGCACCCGTGTCATGTTGCCCTTCTCGACGGCGGCGGTACCCGAAATCGGCGATGTCCTGCGCATCGACCCGGATTTTCTGCCCTGATCAGGCCGCGCGCCGCGGGGCGTCCTCATCCATCCCTGATTCCACCGCGGCCTGTGACGGCAAGTCGGCGTCCACCGTCCGGTCCCGTCCAGTCGCCTTCGCATGATAGAGCGCCTGATCGGCACGCTTCAGCGCCGTCGTCAGGCTGTCATCCGGTCCTGGGCGGGTCAGGCCCATACTCGCGCTGACCCGGATCGGCAGCGCCGGCACCCGCTCGGCCACCACCTCCGGAATTGCGGCGCGCGCGGCGTCGAGTTCCCGCAGGCTCCCGCTCGTCAGAATGGCGAACTCCTCGCCGCCAAGCCGCGCGACGATGCGTTCGCCGCCGGACAGCGCGGCGGCGGCGGCCTGCAGCGCCTCGTCGCCGATATCGTGCCCGAACCGGTCGTTGACGGCCTTGAAATGGTCGAGGTCGACGATCGCGAGCGCCACCGGGCCGCTCCGGCGCGCGGCGTCGAACCGCATGTCGAGGCCGCGCCGATTGAAGACGCCGGTCAGGGGATCCGTTTCCGCCGCGCGCGTCTTTTCCCGCTCGGCCAGTCGGGCGGCGTCGCGTTCCCGCTTCAGCATGATCACACGGTCGGAAACGCCGATGGAAGTAAAGATGATCTCGACTGTCAGCGCCAGAATGATGAGCTCGATCCAGATTTCGAGTTCGGCGTTGAACAGGATCTCGTGGCCGACGGCGACGGCGCTGCTGCCCAGGATCAGCAGCCAGGCGACGACGTGGAAGCGCGCTGCGCGGCTGCCGCGTTTCAGCGCCTGCACCACGCCCGCGGCCAGCAGGACGATGACGCCCATCAGCACGACGTGACGGCCGCGCGCCAAAAGGTCGACATGGTCGAGGAACAGCGCCAGCGGGGTCGTCGCGAACACCAGCCAGGGCGCCCTGTGCAGCCACCGGCGCATGCCGGCCGACAGCGTTCCGGCCTCCACATATGACAGCAGGAACAGCGCGCAGACCGCGACGCCGATGTCGAGCGCGACGATCTCGATCATCCGCCGCGCGGTCGGGTCGGCCAGCGCACTGCCGAGCCATAAATCCGTCGATGCGATGACCATTACCGCTGCCGCGAGTGCCCGCACGCTGAACCAGATCAGGAACTCGCCGCGCATCGCGAGATAGAGGCCCAGATTGTAGATGATCGGCAGGAGGAGAATGCCGAGGAACATCCCGGTCAGAAGGTCGGACCACAACATGTCGCCTTGGTTACCCCCGTCCTTCCGCGTGCCGTCCTTCCGCGCCCCGTCCGCGCGCGCCCGGGTTTTGCGTTGTCATAGCTTGGTTAACAGAAGACTGAACGCGATCCACGAGGGAGGGGTGCGGGACATGGCGTCGCAGCGCTGTTAGGGCACGCCGCATGACCTTCGCCGCGTCCGTTCTCACCCTTTATCCCGACATGTTCCCCGGGCCGCTCGGCGCCTCGCTCGCGGGTCGCGCTCTTGACCGCGATATCTGGTCGCTCGAAGCCATCGACATTCGCGATTTCGCAACGGACAGGCACAGGAGCGTCGACGATACGCCGGCGGGCGGCGGTGCCGGCATGGTGCTGCGCGCCGACATTCTCGCCCGTGCGGTGGACCATGCCCGGGCGGCCGCACCGGATGCGCCGCTCCTTCACATGAGCCCGCGCGGCACGCCGCTCACGCAGGCCCGCGTCCGCACCCTCGCCGCCGGTCCTGGCGCCATCATCCTCTGCGGCCGGTTCGAGGGCGTCGACCAGCGCCTTCTGGACGCGCGGCCGGTCGAGGAGATCAGCGTCGGCGACTATGTCCTGTCAGGGGGGGAGGTCGCCGCGATGACCCTCCTCGACGCTTGCATTCGCCTCATTCCGGGCGTAATGGGCGCGGCCAATTCGGGCGAGGACGAATCCTTCGAGACCGGCCTCCTCGAATATCCACATTATACCCGCCCGCAAATGTGGGAGGGGCGCGAGATCCCTGAGGTGCTGCGATCGGGGGATCATGCGCGGATCGAGGCCTGGCGCATGCGCCAGGCGGAGACCATCACACGGCTAAGGCGGCCG
>JBCCAC010000265.1:0-3948 GCA_039815015.1 Pseudomonadota bacterium
CGCATCGCCGGCGTTCAACCGCTCGAGCCGGGTATCGAGCGGCGCGAAGGCGCCGACGACGCCCTGCGGATTGTCCTTGCCGCTGATCTTCGCCAGGAGCGCGCGGGGCACTTCGAGCGCCTCGCCGCCATCCGCCGTCACCGCCGCGGCAAGCGCCACCGTCAGCGGGTGCGAATCGTCTTCGGCCTGAACGAGTATCTTCGGGACGTGCCCGGCGTCCAGCGCCTCGGTGCAGATGCGCAGGCCCTCGGCCATGAACAGACCTTCGGCGGCGCGATGTTTCTTGTCGCGCAGCGACCGGAGCCGCTTGATGGTCGTATTGGCAAAGCTGGTGACGCGGCGGGGCAACTGGCCCTATTCCTCGCCGAACTTGCTCTCGACCAGCTCCGCAATGGCGGCGACGGCATCCTCGGCATCGGGGCCTTCGGCACGCACCAGGATCGTATCGCCCGGTCCGGCCGCGAGCATCATCAGGCTCATGATCGAGCGGCCGGACGCGGTGGTGCCGTCCTTGTCGACGATCACGCCGGCCTGGAAACCATCCGCCAGCGTCACGAGCTTGGCGCTGGCCCGCGCATGCAGGCCGCGCCGGTTGCGGATCGTGACCGGTCGGCACGCCGAGGCGGGTACATCGGGCACCCGGTCCTGATCGGCGCCGGTCAGGCGACCTCGCCCAGGATTTTCGATGCGACGGAGATATATTTCCGGCCGGCTTCCTGCGCCGCCTCGATGGCGTCCGCCGGGTTCATGTCGCCGCGCACGCTCGCCAGGCGAATCAGCATGGGCAGGTTGACGCCGGCGATGACCTCGACCGCCCGTGCGCGGCCCGATCCCATCAGCGAGATGGCGAGATTGGACGGCGTACCGCCGAACATGTCGGTGAGGACGATGACGCCCGCGCCATCGTCGACCTCTTCGATCGCGTCGGCGATTTCCTGCCGCCGGGTTTCCATATCGTCGTCCGCCTGGATGCAGATCGCCGCCATTGCGGGCTGCGCGCCGACGACATGTTCCAGCGCCTGAATGAATTCGCGGGCCAGACCGCCATGCGTGACGAGAACCAAACCAATCATGATGTTAAGCCGCTACCCCCGCGCCAACGGACTCCGTCTCGGCGCCTTCACTGTGACCGAACACATCGCGATGTACCACGTTGGGCTGAACATCCGATGCACGCAGATCCCCCGCAAGGCGCTCGGTTACATAGACCGAGCGATGACGACCGCCTGTACAGCCGATCGCGACGGTAAGATAGGCCTTTCCTTCGCGCCGGTATGCGGGAAGCAGCGAGCGAATCAGTCCGGAAATGCGCGAGAAAGCGTCCTGAAAGGCCTCGTCCTCGGCGATATAGTCGCCCACTGCGGGATCGAGCCCGGTCAGCGGCCGCAGGCGCTCCACCCAGTGCGGATTGGCGAGGAAGCGCATGTCGAACATCATGTCGGCATCGCGCGGTACGCCGCGTGCGAAGCCGAACGACATCAGGGTCAGGGTGAGTTCGGTATCGGTGTCGCCGAACTTCTCGCCGATGGTACGCTTCAGATCGTGGACGCTGTCGTCGGTCGTATCGATGACGATGTCGGCCCAGCGGCGGAGCGGCGCCATCGTTTCGCGCTCACGCGCGATGCCGTCGGTCGCCGGCCGGTCGAGCGCCAGCGGATGCCGGCGCCGCGTCTCCGAAAAGCGCCTGACCAGTTCGCCGCCCGCGCAGTCGAGGAACAGGACGCGCGCATCATTGCCATGTTCGCGCAGGCGCTTGATGCGTTTGACCACCTTTTCGGCCGCGAAGGCGCGCGTGCGCGCGTCGATGCCGACGGCGAGCGGCCGCTCGGCGAATTCCGCCGTCGATTCGAGCTTCAGGAGGCGATCGAGGAGAGACAGCGGCAGATTGTCGACCACTTCATAGCCGCGATCCTCCAGCGCCCGCAGCGCCGTCGATTTGCCCGCCCCCGACATGCCGGTGACGATCAGGAGGCTGGGCCGGTGTTCGGTCGCCGCCGCGTCGTCTGGTCCCGTATCGGCCTCTGCCGGGGAAGGGTCGGATGAATCGGTCATATCCTGGTCACTATACCATATGGAGGGATGAAGGGTCGGTCTCGCCAAGCCGCGCGACCGCAAGTTCGACGATCATGGGCGCCGATGCCGGCCGCCCGTCGAGTGCCATCCACGGTATATTCGCCCCGAGATAGGTTCTGGTTGCAGGTTCGGGCAGGCGCGGCACGTCCTTGGAAAGGTCGAGTTCGAGAGCGACCGCGGTCGGACCGGCCGCGGTTACGTCGACGATGCCGAGGCCGCGTACCTCCAGCTTTCCCTCGAAGCCGGGCACCGCCTGCGCCCGCAGGGCATCGCCGTCCTTCACAAGGATGGTCTGGTCGTCGGCGACCAGCGCCGCGCCGCGATCGATGAGACGCAGGGCGAGGTCGGATTTGCCGCTGCCGCTCGGCCCGGTCAGCATCACGCCGCGGCCGGCGATGGCGATCGTCGTGGCGTGCAGTCGGATACTCATCCTTTCGCGCCTCCCCTTGCCCGCCTGGCGCCGGGTCCGCCGGCACCCTGGCTTCGATTATCTTGGCCCCGACTACCTTGGCCCCGTTCACCCGGTGTGCGTCCTTCGCGGCGTGGCAGCGAGGCCAGAAACCGGGCGCCGCCGGTCCGGCGATTCTCCGCGACCAGCGTTCCCGAATGGGCCTCCACGATCGCGCGCGATATGGCAAGGCCGAGACCGCTGTGCCGGCCGAACCGCTCACCCTCCGGACGTTCGGAATAGAAACGGTCGAAAATACGGTCTTCGGTTCCGGCGGCGATGCCGGGGCCGTCATCATCGACCCGCACGCGGACCCGGTCGGCGCCGCCCGCGACGCTGATCTCGACGAGGCCGTCATCGGGCGAGAAGCTGATCGCATTGTCGACGAGATTGCGGACGACCTGCGCCAGTCGTTCCGCATCGCCGAGAACGTCGGCGCTGCCGGCGGCGGGCCGCGCGAAGGCGAGACGGATCCCGCGCGGCAGGCCCCGCGCCTCATACGCCTCGACGAGCCCCGCCGTCATCCGCCCGAGGTCGACGGGTTCGAATCGCGTGCGGGTGAGTTCCGCATCGACGCGGGAGGCGTGGGCGATGTCCGTGATGAGCCGGTCCAGCCGTGCGACATCGGTCGTGATGATATCGAGCAGCTGGCTGCGCTGGTCGTCGCGCTTCACCGATGGCAGCGCTTCGATGGCGCTGCGCAGGGAAGCGAGCGGATTTTTCAGCTCATGCGCGACGTCGGCGGCGAAGGCCTCCGTCGCGTCGATGCGCTCGCGCAGCACCATGGTCATGTCCGACAGGCTGCGCGCGAGCTCGCCGATCTCGTCGCCGCGAAACTGGAAGCGCGGCACGGTCACCTCGCGCGCACGGCCGAGCCGGACCCGTTCGGCGGCGATGGCAAGGCGGCGGAGCGGCCGGACGATGGTCCGCGCCAGAAAGCTGGAGAGGGTGAGGGACAGCGCCAGCACGCCGAGGAAAATAAGCCCTAATGTCGCCCGCTCGGCGCGGACCACCGTCGTCACGTCCCGCGCATTGGCGGACACGAGGAGCGTGCGGTCCCGATCGGTGCCGGACGCAAACGGTGCGGCCGCGAACGCCACCGGCGAACGATCCGGTGCGCGGCGCAATGCGGAGACGATGCGCCCCGTGTCGCGCGCCGTCGCCAGTTCGGGAAAATTCGCCGCCACGTCCGGTTGTGCGGGATCCAGCGACGGCAGCCCTTCGGCACCGACCGCGCCCTCGATCAAGCGGTCGAGGAACCGCGCCGCGTCCTTGCGCCATGGCTCCATATCGGGATCGCGAAGCTCGTAGGTCGGTCCGATCAGCTGCCAATTGTCGATGAGCGGCGGGCCGTCCGCGGCATAGATCCGCACACGAACCCCGGTTTTGCGGCCGGCGTCCGCCAGCTGGCGGCGAACATCGGCGGC
>JBCCAC010000220.1:0-4592 GCA_039815015.1 Pseudomonadota bacterium
CCCTCGACTTCGCTCGGGATGATACAGACTAGGACTGGCGTGGCTCTATAGCTTTCCGCGAACCACGAACTTTCTCATCCCGAGCGAAGTCGAGGGACGCACAATTCCGCCTCAGCGCGCGCATATTACAGCTTCGTCAGCAACCTCGCCACGTCCTTCGCGAAATAGGTCAGGATGCCCGCGCAGCCGGCGCGCCTGAACGCCATCAGGCTTTCCAGGATCGCCGCGTCCCGGTCCATGATCCCGGCGTCCATGGCCGCGCGCAGCATCGCATATTCGCCGGACACCTGGTACGCGAACAGCGGCACGTCGAACGCGTCGCGGGCGCAGGCGACGATGTCGAGATAGGGCATGCCCGGCTTCACCATGACGCTGTCGGCACCCTCGGCGATGTCGAGCGCGATTTCGCGCAGGGCCTCGTCCGTATTGGCGGGATCCATCTGATAGGTGCGCTTGTCGCCCTTCAGCCGGTCGCCGGAGCCGACCGCATCGCGGAACGGGCCGTAGAAGGCGCTGGCATATTTGGCGGCGTAGGCCATGATCTGGACGTCCCGATAGCCTTCCGCTTCCAGCGCGGTACGGATCGCGGCGACGCGGCCGTCCATCATGTCGGACGGCGCGACGATGTCCGCGCCCGCGCGCGCCTGGTTGACCGCCTGCGCCGCGAGGATGTCCAGCGTCTCGTCGTTCAGGATATGGCCGTCCGCCGACATCAGCCCGTCATGGCCGTGGCTGGTGTAGGGATCGAGCGCGACGTCGGTCAGGACGCCGATATCGACGCCGGCGTCCTTCACCGCGCCGATCGCGCGGCAGACGAGATTGTCCGGATTGACCGCCTCCCGCCCCTCTTCGCTGCGCCGGTCCGCCGGCGTATTCGGAAACAGCGCGATGGCGGGTATGCCGAGATCGGCCGCTTCCTGCGCGGCGCGCGTGACGAGGTCGACGGACAGGCGTTCGACACCGGGCATGGTCGCAACGGGTTCGCGCGCGTCTTCGCCGTCGATGACGAACAGCGGCCAGATCAGATCGGCGGGCGTCAGCACGGTCTCGGCATGAAGGCGGCGCGACCAGTCGTGCGCGCGGGTCCGGCGCATGCGTATGGCCGGAAACTTGGGGGCGGGGAAAATGGGCTGGGTCATCGGCATTGACCTTGCAGAGGAACGCCCCCATGTCTATTCCTTACTACAGGTAAGGAGGCGATCATGATCGTCGAAGCGAAAATCACGTCGAAGGGGCAGGTGACGATCCCGAAGGCCGTGCGCAAACGGCTGGGCGTTCGTGCCGGCGACAGGCTGAGCTTCGACATGACGGGCGACACGATCACGATCGGCCCGAAACCGTTCGATGCGGAAGCGTTCTTCGCCGAGATCGATGCGCGGAACTATCCATCGGTCGCGCGGCCGATCAGCGATGAGGAGGCCTTTGGGGAGGCGGTCGAGGAACGGTTTCGGAAGGCGACCGAATCCTGGCGGGATGAAAATCGCTAGACCATGATCGCATTCGATACGAATGTGCTCGCCCGCCTCTATCTGAATGACGACCCGGATCAGCATCTTGCGGCCTGTACGGCGCTGGCGGATGCCGCCAGGGTGAGCGAGAAGGTTTACATCAGCCTGGTCGTTCTGATCGAATGCGTTTGGCTGCTGCGTCGGACATATGGATGGACGCTGGATCAGATACTGACGGTCGTCGATGATCTGATGGTTCAGGACGTTTTTCATCTGGAACGGGCCGACATCCTGTTCGGCGTCCGGAACGATGCGCGGTTGAAAGCGCTCGGGTTTGCCGATCTTCTGATCGAGGCTTTGGCACGAGACGCAGGATGCAAAAGCATCCTGACCTTCGACGTGAAGGCGTCGCGCAGGTCGGACATGTTCACCGCAGTTCCTGCCGCTGACCGTTGACCGCCCCCATCCTCATCTTCGATAGCGGCGTCGGTGGCCTCAGCGTCGCCGCGCCCGTCATGGCGGCGCTGCCCGCTGCGCCCATCGTCTATGCGGGCGACAATGCGGGCTTTCCCTATGGCTCGAGGTCCGAGGGGGAGATTGCCGCGCGGGTGCCGGCGCTGCTCGGGCGGCTGGTGGAGCGCTATCGGCCGCGCCTCGTCGTCATCGCGTGCAACACGGCGTCGACGATCGCGCTCGAACATGTTCGTGCGGCGCTCGATCTGCCGGTCGTGGGCACCGTGCCCGCGATCAAGCCGGCGGCGGAGATGACGCGGACCGGCGTCATCGGGGTGCTCGGGACCCCCGCGACGGTCAGGCAGGCCTATGTCGACGATCTGACGGCGCGCTTTGCCCAGGGCGTGACGGTCCTCCGCCACGGCGCGGCCGATCTGGCGGGGCTGGCGGAGGCGGTGCTGCGCGGTGAAGAGGTGCCGGATGCGGACTTCGCGAGCGCCATCAGCGGCCTGACCCACCAGGAGGCCGGCGACCGCATGGACGTTGTCGTCCTCGCCTGCACGCACTTTCCCCTGGTCGCGGACCGGCTCCACGCCGCCGCCGCACGAAACGCCGGACGAGACATCGCGTTCATCGACGGCGGCGCCGGCATCGCGCGGCGGACGGCGCATCTGCTGCGCGATGCCGAGTGGCCGCAGGCCGCGCCCACGCATCGCGCGGTGTTTACGAAGGCCGATGCGGCGCTAGAGAAGCTCGGGCCGGCGCTCGCCGCGCGCGGATTTGCGGAGATCGACACGCTGTGAGCCGGACGCGCCGATGGTCATGACGAACGAGGAGGTGCGCGCGCGGATGAACCGCTTCGCGCCGCCGACCGCGAAGCTGCTCGGCACCGAGCTGCTGGCGGTCGATCAGGATGCCGGCACGGTCCGGATGGCGTTCACGGTCGGGGACGGTCTGTCGAACCCCAATGGCACGGTACAGGGCGGCATCGTTGCGGCCATGCTGGACGATGCCGCCGCCTATGCCGCCATCGTCTTTTCCAAGCGCAAGATCTTCGTGCCCACGCTGGAAATGAAGGTCAGCTTCTTCCGCCCCGTCCCCGCCGGCCGCCTCTACGCGAACGGCCGCAGCGTCAAGTTCGGCAAGACCATCGCCTTCATGGAAGCCGACCTCGTGACCGAAGACGACACTCTCCTCGCGCGCCTCTCCGCCACCGGCGCCCCGCGCGACCTCAAGAACCCCAAATTAGTGGAGCGCACATGAGCGACCCCGAACGTGAAGACCCCGCCCAGACCGAAGACGTCCTGTTTGAACGGCGGGACGCGCTCGGCCTCATCACCCTCAACCGGCCGAAGGCGCTGAATGCGCTCAATCGCGGCATGTGCGTCGCGATCCACGCCCAGCTCGACGACTGGGCCACCGACGACGCCATCAAGACCGTCGCGATCGTCGGCGCGGGCGAGAAGGCGTTCTGCGCCGGCGGCGATGTCGTCGGCCTGTATCACGCGGGGCAGGCGGGCGCGGCGGACTGGGAGGAGTTCTTCGCCGACGAATATCGCATGAACCTGCGCATCGGCACCTATGCCAAGCCCTATGTCGCCCTCATCGACGGCATCACCATGGGCGGCGGCGTCGGCCTGTCTATCCACGCGCCGTTCCGCGTCGCGACGGAGCGGACGCTGTTCGCCATGCCGGAAACGGGCATCGGCCTGATCCCCGACGTCGGCGGTACGCACGCGCTCGCCCGCCTGCCGGGAGAGATCGGCACCTGGCTCGGCCTGACCGGCGCGCGGCTGAAGGCGCCCGAATGCCTGACCGCCGGCATCGCGACGCATCATATGGGATCGGACTGTATCGAGGATCTGCTGGCCGAGCTTGCCGCCGAAACCGACCCCGTGCCGGACATCCTGATGCGCTACCACGCGACCGCCGAGCAGCCCTGCACGCTGACCCCGAACCGAGGGGCCATCGACCGCCATTTCGCCGCCGACACCTGCGAGGAGATCATGGCGTCCCTCTCGTCTCCGAATCAGGAGGGGGGCGACGAGTGGGCCGAGGCGCAGCGCGACATCCTGATGAAGATGTCCCCCACCTCCATGAAACTCACCCGCCGCGCCCTCCGCGAGGCAAAGGGCGACACGCTCGCCAACTGCCTGGCAAGGGAATACCGCCTGGTCGGCAACATAAAGTCGGGCCACGATTTCTACGAAGGCGTCCGCGCCCAGCTGATCGACAAGGACCGTAAACCCAGATGGCAACCCTCGGCGCTAAGCGTCGTGCCGGACGAGATGGTGGACGGGTATTTTGAGGCGCCGCCGCATGGGGATTGGGTCACTTAAGCAGCTGCGCGATATTGAACCCGGTGGGTCTGACGTTCCTTGATTTCCGGCGTAAGGACCAGTCCCTTGGATGCAATCATCAACTCTGTGCCGACGCGCTTTGTTTGTACGGAGTAATTGATGTCGAACGCAAACTGACGACGCTGACGATAGAGCGACTGAATCTCCTCGACATTGTCGTAGGTGACAATCCAAGGGTGGTCGAGGGATAGAACGGCACGGGCAACATCCGCATGATCTTCAGCTTGATAAAAGTTAGTATAGAGACTAGAGCCTTTTTTAAAGTAGGGTGGGTCAATACAAAAAAATGAACGATCCGGTAGGTTATTGCTATCCTCCATAAACGTGATCG
>JBCCAC010000221.1:0-4574 GCA_039815015.1 Pseudomonadota bacterium
GCGCGGAACCACTCGCCGGCCGCATTGCGATATTCATAGGCGAAGCGCACCGCGATCCGGTCGCCGGCCATCGCCCACAATTCCTTGATCAGGCGATAGTCATGCTCGCTACGCCACTTATCGGCCAGGAACGCCTCGATCTCGTCGCGCCCGGTCAGGAAGACGGCGCGATTCCGCCAGCGGCTGTCCACCGTATATGCCATCTTCACCCGCGCCGGATCGCGGCTGTTCCAGGCATCCTCCGCCGCGCGCACCTTCTGGGCGGCGGTTGCGGGCGTAAAGGGTGGCAGCGGCGGTTTGGACATGGGTGCGATCCTATATCGCCGTCGACCCGCAGCTTTCGCATTTCGACCGCAATTTGCATGGAATCATGAGCACGGCCGCCTCAAAGTCTGCGGTTGCGGCGTCTCGGCGCCGTTCGATGCGGACGGTGAGGACCAGATCGTCCTTGGGGTTGACGGTCTTCGGATCACCGCGTTTGCCGTCGATCACGCGCCGGTGACGCCGGCGGTCGGGTATCGGTTCGACTATAAGGGCCGCTCACTCTGCATCAGCGGCGATACGTTGCGATCATCCAATCTGGAACGCGTCTGCGACGGCGTCGATGTCCTGGTTCACGAGGCATTGCAGCCCGCGCTGGTCGGGAAGATGGAGGCCATTCTCCGGGCGCGGGGAAACGAGAATGCCGCAAAAATCATGGCCGACATCGTCGACTATCACGCCTCGCCGGAAGATGCCGCCGAGAGCGCCCGGACGACGAAAGCGAAGATGCTCGTCCTTTCCCATCTGGTCCCACCGCTACCGAGCAAGATTCTCTATCCCGCGTTCCTGGGTGGGGCGGCAGAGCGCTATGGCGGGCCGATCGTCGTCGGCGAGGACGGGATGCTGTTCTCGCTGCCCGCGGCAAGCCACGATATCGAGCGGAAGAACCTGCTCTGATCCCTGCAGCCGATCTATCTATTCGAACTCCATGATGACCTCGTCGACCGCGAGGCTCTGACCCGCTTCGGCGGAGATCTTCGCGACCGTCCCCGCCTTCGTGGCGCGGAGGATATTTTCCATTTTCATCGCTTCCACGATGGCGAGCGGCTGGCCGGCCTCGATCTTGTCGCCCTCCTCAACCTGTATGGCGACCACCTGCCCGGGCATGGGGCAGAGGAGATATCGGGACAGGTCGGGCGGCACCTTTTCGATCATATGAGCGGACAGCTCATAGGCGCGGGGCGTCAGGGTGCGCACCTCGTGCCGGCTGCCATGGATGCCGAGGCGGTGGCCGACGGCCAGAGGTTCGACCTCGACGGTGAAGGCGCGGTCGCCGAGCGTACCGGCGAACAGGGGATCGCCCGGCAGCCAGGCGCTCGTCAGGCCGTGCGTTTCACCGGCCATGGTGACATCCCATTCGGGCGCCGCACCGGTAATCGCGACGTCCGTCCCGTCCCCATCCATCACAACGACTTGATCCTGGCCCCAGTCCGGTGGACCGTTCAGCTGGCCGGAGATGCCCGCCGTGCGCGACCGTTCGACGTCCTGAATCGCCGCCGCGGTGGCGACGAGGACGGTGCGGTCTTCATCCGTAAGCGGCGCGCCCTCGAACCCGTCGGGATATTCCTCCGGAATGAAGCCGGTCGTGATCTCGCCGGACAGGAAACGCGGGTGCCGGTAAACGGCGGCCAGGAAGTCGATATTGTGGCTGATGCCGCGAATGACGTAATTCGCCAGCGCCTTCACCTGACGCTCGGCGGCGATCTCGCGCGTTTCGCCGAAGGTGACGAGTTTCGCGATCATCGGGTCGTAGAACATCGAGATTTCGCTGCCCTCGACGACCCCGGAATCGACGCGCACCTCGCCCTCCACTTCTTCCGGCGGGATGTAGGTCGCGAGCCGGCCGATGGAGGGCAGGAAACCGCGATAGGGATCCTCCGCATAGACGCGGGATTCCATCGCCCAGCCCTTCAGCTCGATATCGTCTTGGCGGAAGGCGAGCTTTTCGCCGTCAGCGACGCGGATCATCTGTTCGACGAGATCGAGGCGCGTGACATATTCGGTCACGGGATGCTCGACCTGCAGCCGGGTGTTCATTTCGAGGAAATAGAAGCTGCGGTCCTTGCCCGCGATGAACTCGACCGTGCCGGCGCTAGTATAGCCGACGGCGGCGGCGAGCGCGACGGCCTGCTCGCCCATGGCCTTGCGCATTTCCGGCGTCACGAAGGGCGACGGCGCCTCTTCGATGACCTTCTGGTGGCGGCGCTGGATCGAACATTCGCGCTCGCCGAGATAGATGGTGTTGCCGTGGCTGTCGGCAATCAGCTGGATCTCGATGTGGCGCGGGTCCTCGATGAACTTCTCGATGAAGACGCGGTCGTCGCCGAAGCTCGCGAGCCCCTCTGATTTCGTCGCTGGAAACCCTTCGCGCACCTCGGCTTCGGAATAGGCGAGGCGCATGCCCTTGCCGCCGCCACCGGCCGAGGCCTTCATCATCACGGGATAGCCGATCTCCTCGGCGATCTTCACGGCGTGGTCGGTATCCTCGATCTCACCGACGAAGCCGGGGACGATGGAAACGCCGGCCTCGCGCGCCAGCTTCTTCGATTCGATCTTGTCGCCCATCGCCGCGATGGCGCCCGGCGGCGGGCCGATGAAGGTGATGCCTTTCTTCTTCAGCGCCTCGCCGAAGCTCGCGCGTTCCGAAAGAAAGCCGTAGCCCGGATGGACGGCGTCGGCGCCCGTCTGCCTGCAAACCTCGATAATGCGATCGGCGCGGAGGTAGGAATCGGACGCCGCCGTGCCGCCGATATGGACAGCCTCGTCCGCCATCTGCGTATGAAGCGCGCCCGCGTCCGCGTCGGAATAGACGGCGACGGTCGCGATCCCCATGCGGCGCGCGGTCTTGATGACGCGGCAGGCGATTTCGCCGCGATTGGCGATGAGGATCTTTTTCATGCGGGCGGGGGCTCCCTGTTGTCCGGCCCCGCTTGTCGCGGTCCGGCGTGGGGAGGTCAAGCCGACGCGGAACCGTCGAAAGCGTGAGGTCAGCCGCCGAACTCCTTCATCATCGCCTCCGTCATTTCCGCAGGCGTCATGTCACGGACGCGCGAGTGAAACGACCAGCGATAGCCGGAAGGATCCGTGTAGACGGCCGTTCGGTCGCCGTAGAACTGATCGGCCGGCTCCTGCAGACAGGTCGCGCCGGCCGCGATCGCGCGTTCGTGAAACGCGTCGATGTCGTCGACATAAACGGCAAGATTGATGGGCGAAGGCGTGCCGCTGGTCGCAGGCGACTTCGCGTTCCCTTCCCAGACATCCTCCGGCGCGCACATGAACAGGCCCTGGCCCTTGTAACGGTACTCCGTGTGCACCGGCGTACCGTCCGGCGTCTGAAGCGCGTAATGGAATTCGAACCCGAACGCCTCGGTATAGAAACGCCGGGATTCCTCGAAGTCCTTCAACGCGAGATAGGCGTTCAGCCAGGGCTCGTCGGCGGGTTTGGGTAGAAAGTCGGTCATGGCAGACTCCCCTTATGACAGGGCGTTCAGCCTACAGTATATTGGCGAACTCCGCGAGAACGTCGCGATAGAGCTGCGTCTTGAACGGCACGATTCGGTCGGGAAGCGTCTCCCGCCCCGCCCAGCGCCATTCGGAAAATTCGGGATGCTCGGTCTCGATATCGATGTCGACGTCGCGGCCTAGAAACCGCATGGCGAACCATCTCTGGCTCTGGCCGCAGAACCTGCCGCCCCACATCTTGCCGACCAGTTCGTCGGGAAGGTCGTAATGCAGCCAGTTGGCGGATTCAGATAGGATGTCGACGGACCCGGGCCTGATCCCGGTTTCCTCTTCCAGTTCGCGCAGCGCCGCCGTTCGCGGGCTTTCGCCAGGATCGATTCCGCCCTGCGGCATCTGCCAGTAATCCGCCGGATTATCGAGGCGGCGCGCGGTGAAAACCTCGCCGGCCGCATTCAGCAGCATGATACCGACGCAGGGCCGATAGGGCAGGCCGCTCTTGTGAACGGGCCCGTCGACGGTTTCGGTCATGCCGCGCCTTCGAGGAGGACCTTCAGATCGGCGAGGCAGTTCGTCAGATCGTCCTGTGCGCTGGGGATGGCCTGACGAATGTTGAGGCAGCCATGAATCTGGCCGTCCGCCTCGCGGAAGATGGTGCGGACACCGGCCGCGATCAGCTTGCCGGCATAGGCGCGCCCCTGATCGCGCAACGGATCGAGGCCGCAGGTGAAGACCAGCGCCGGCGGCTGGTCGGCAAGACTGTCGGCGTTGATGGGGCTGGCGCCAGGCTGGGCGATGTCCTGGTCGCCCATATAATGATCGCCGAACCACTTCATGCCCTCGGCGGTCAGGAGATACCCCTCGGCGAAGTCGGACATGGAACCGGTCTCGTCCGTCATGTCGACGCCGGGATAGATGAGCCACTGCGCAAGGATGGGAATGCCGATCCGGTGCGCCAGTTCCTGCGTCACGACCGCCGCCATATTGCCGCCGGCACTGTCACCTGCCGTCACGATGCCGGTGACCCGGTGCCCGAGCTCGTCCGGGCTGCCGGCGAGCCATTTCGTCGCCGC
>JBCCAC010000020.1:0-14107 GCA_039815015.1 Pseudomonadota bacterium
CAACACGTTCACGAAGCGCTCGATCATACCCGCGTGCCATCCAAACCTCCCGATCAAAAACCGGACCGCTTGAATCACATCACATCCGCTTTGTGAATCAATACAAACGCAAAACGCTCTAGATGTGCTGGCCTGACCGGTGTGTCCCGGTCAGGCCAATTGCGCTCAACCGCCCTGGAGACGCCGCAACAGCGCCTCCGCATCACCGCGTTCGGCAAATTCCTGGTTTGACTCCAGCGCCTCCTGCACCGCCTTCAGCGCATCGCCGCGCTGGCCATTGGCAAGATAGGCTTCGGCGAGGTGATAACGGATTTCCGCATTGCGCGGCAGTGTCTGCGACGCCCGGCGCAGCAATTGCAGCGCCTGCTCGCTATCGCCGCCCGTCTTCAGAAGCGCCCAGCCATAAGTGTCGGCGATGGCCGGGTTCTTCGATGCGAAATTATAGGCCATCTCCGCGACCGGAACCGCGCGCGGGTCCGACGTTTTCAGATAGGCCCAGGCAAGATTGTTGAGGAGCGAAGGATCCCTGTTGCCGGTGATCTTGCGCAGCGATTCATAATTGGCGATCGCGCGGGTATAATCCCCTTCCTGCATCTGCAGTTCGGCGATCGAAGCGAGCGCGGCCGGATCGCGTTCATTGTCCTTGCGATAGGCCTCCAATATGCGGATGGCGTCGTCATTACGCTCGAGATCGACATAGGCATCGGCCAGCCCGCGAGCGGTTGCCAGATCAAAGGACTTCTTCCGCGCCGCCGCAAAGGCCGCGAGCGCGTCCTGCGGCTTGTCGGCAATCAGATAGGCGCGGCCGAGCGCGTTCTCCGCGACATTGGTGTCAGGCGAGTTCTTGCGCAGCCTGACCGCCCATTCCTGCGCCTTTTCCAGACGACCCTGCCGGGCCTCCAGCGCGATGAGTTCCAGATAGGCGGGCGTTGTCGGCTCGCCGGTGATGGTGAGCGCTTTTTCGAACGTCGCGCGGGCGTCGGAGGTGTTGCCGTTCGCCTGTAGCGCGCGACCGAGAAGGATGCGCGGCAGCAGCCTGTCCGGTTCCGCCGCGACCATCCGATCGAACAGCGACACGAGACGCTCCTGCTGCCCCGTGCCTTCATACACGCGCGCTGCGGTCAGCAGTGCCGCCGAATTTTTCGGGAAATCGCGGATCAGCGCGTTCGCCTCATTGGTCGCGATGGTTTCACGGCCCGCCGCGACGTACGCATCGGTAAGGGCAACACGCGGCGTGACCGCGGAGCGATCCGCGCTCGTCGCCTGTTGCAGCCATTCGATCTGCTCTTCGCGATCGCCCTCGATACCCGCGAGCTCCGCCAGCGCCATCAGCGCGCGTAAATCGTCCGACTTGGTACTGACCACTTTGCGTAGTTCCGCCTTCGCGGCCCGCGCGTCGCCCTTCGCGATCAGAAGCTGGGCGAGGTTACGCCGCGCTTCGACATAGTCGGATTTACGTTCTAGCGCCGCACGGAAGGCAGCCTCCGCCTCGTCACGTTCGCCAAGGCCAAGCAATGCGCCTCCGCGCAGATTATAGCCGATGGGTAGATCGGGATATTCTTCGGCGATCTTGTTGGAGGCGGTGAGCGCTTCCTGAAATTCACCCTGACGCAGATCGATCAGCGTCTTCATCATCAGGCCGCTGACCGAGGCCGAATCCTCTTCCAGGATCGCCGACACCGTATCTTCGGCAAGGTCGGTTTCACCCTGCAGAAGCTGGGTCATGGCAAGCTGACCCTGCACCGAGCTTTCGCCCGACAGATCCTGCGCCTGCTGCAGATAATCCTGCGCCTGGGCGGTCTGACCGGTGCGCGCACTCGCGGCGCCGGCGATGGCAAAGGTCCGCGCGTCCGCCGCGCCGGCATCCAGAATGGGCTGCACGGTCGCGATCGCGCCCTCGGCATCGCCCTTCTGCAGCTGTGCGGTCGCATAGAGCTTACGCGCCGTCAGGCTGTTCGGAATGCGGCCGACCAGCTGCGCCAGATGGCTGTTCGCCTGTTCGATATTGCCGGCATCGAGCGCCAGCAGGCCCTGCAGCATCAGCGCAGGCGGGAAGTCGTTGAGCGCGCCGCGCGTGTCCGTCATCAGCGTGCGCGCCTCGGCCGTACGGCCCTCGCGGGTTTCGAGAACGGCCTCCAGGTAAAGCGCCAGCGGGTGCTTATCGACCAGCTCGTTGACGCGCTTGAGGTCTGCGCGCGCTTCCTTCTCCTGCCGCAGATCGCCGAGCGTCGCCGCCCGTTCCAGCAGCGCTTCGATGTTGTTGCGATCGATATCGACCGCACGATTGAAGAAGGGAAGCGCCGCCTCCAGACCGTCTGCATTACGGGTCAGATCGCCCATCACGATCAGCGTCTTCACATGTCCGGGCCGCTCATCGAGGATCTTTTGAACCAGACCCTGGGCCTGCTCATGCTGCCCGATCGACGCCATGAACTTGGCGACGGCATTCACCGTTGCCGGATCCTCGGGCGCGAGAGCGAGCGCGCGATTGAATTCACGCTCCGCACTCTTCAGATCGCGCTCGCGAAAATCGAGCTGACCGCGCAGCCGCGCCGCATAGGCGGCGAATTGCGGCTCGATCCCGACGGGATTCAAAAGGTCGCGCGCCTGCGACTGCTTGTTCTGCAGGATCAGAGCATGGGCGCGAAGGTGACGGACCTTGCTGTCCGGAACACCGGCCCGCACCGCGCGCTCCAGTTCCGTTTCCGCCTGTACGCCGCCGCCCAGTTCCAGCGCCACGCGCGCCTGCAGGATGCGGGCCAGCGCATTGTTCGGATTTTCCTTCAGCGCGTTCAGGAGCCGGATGCGTGCGGTGCGATAGTCGCCGGCATAAAAGCTTTTGAAACCGGCCGCATAGGCATCGTTCGATTCCGATACCGCATCGGCAAACGCCGGCGTCGCTGCCAGCGGTACGAGAAGTGCAGTTGCGGCAGCCGTCGCGGCGCCGCGCAAAAAACGCGCGCGGCCGGACGAAATGAATCTATCGGTCATGTTCGGGTCCCTCCGAAGTCCGTTACGCGTGTAATATAGGTGATCACACGTCGATTTGGTATTGCTTGAGAAGATCGTACAGGGTCGGACGCGATACGCCGAGCAACTTGGACGTCGTCGATATGTTGCCGCCGGTCCGCGACAGAGCGACCTGAATGGCACCGCGATCGGCATTTTCCCGCACCTGTTTCAGGTTGAGCGGCTCGGTCGCCTCATGATCCTCGAAATCCATGTCCGCCGCTGCGACCTGAGCGCCATCGGCCATGATGACCGCGCGCTTGACGCGGTTTTCCAGCTCGCGGACATTGCCGGGCCAGTCCCACCCTTCGATCGCGCTCAGGGCGCCGGGGTCGAACCCCTTTACCTTGCGTTTCATGTCCTTGGCGAATTTCTGCAGGAAGAAGTTTGCGAGAAGAACGGGATCGCCGGCCCGCTCGGCAAGCGCCGGGATGCGAACGACGACCTCGGCGACACGGTACCAGAGATCCTCGCGGAAGGAACCGGCGGCGATCATTTCTTCAAGGTTCTGATGCGTCGCGCAGACGATGCGAACGTCGACGGGAATGGTCTTGCGGCCGCCGATCCGCTCAATGACGCGTTCCTGCAGGAATCGCAGCAGCTTGACTTGCAGCGGCAGCGGGATGTCGCCGACCTCGTCCAGAAACAGCGTGCCATCCTCGGCCAGTTCGATCTTGCCCTGCGTGGTCTTCGCCGCCCCCGTGAACGCGCCCTTTTCATAGCCGAACAGTTCGGACTCGAGGAGGTTTTCCGGGATGGCGGCGCAATTGATGGCGACGAAGGGTTTGTCCGCGCGCTCGCTTTCCTCGTGCAGGCCGCGCGCGAGCAGTTCCTTGCCCGTGCCCGATGCGCCCAGCAGCATGACCGATACATCGGTCGAGGCCACGCGCTCGATCATGCGGCAGACCTTCTGCATCGATTCCGCCGCCGTCACGAGGCCGCCAAGCTCCGTATTCGCGGCCTTTTTCGCCAGCGCGCGGTTCTCCGCCTCGATCGCATGCAGGTGGAAAGCGCGGCCGACGATCAGCCCGAGCGTGTCGATATCGACAGGCTTCTGATAGAAATCATATGCGCCCATGGCGATGGCCTGCAGCGCGCTTTCGCGGGCGTCGTGACCGGAGGCGACGATGATCTTCGTGTCGGGTTTCAGCCGGGTGATTTCCTCCAGCGTCGCGAAGCCTTCCGTGGTCCCGTCCGGGTCGGGGGGCAGGCCGAGGTCGAGCGTGACGACGTCCGGTTCGTGCAGGCGCACGGCCTCAATCGCGGTCTTGCGGTCGCCGGCAATGACGATCTCATAATCCTCATAGGCCCATTTCAGCTGCCGCTGCAGGCCTTCATCGTCCTCGACGATCAGCAGTTTGGGATTGGGTTTATCAGCCATGTGCGCGCACCGTCTCCTGCCGCGCCGGACTTACCGGGAAATGAATGATGAAGCTCGTACCGGCTCCGGGCGTCGAATCGACCGTCATCGTCCCTCCGGCCCCCTTCAGGATTTCCCGCGCCTCGTAAGCGCCTATGCCGAACCCGGCCGACTTTGTGGACCGAAACGGCTTGAACAGATCGTCGCGCACGAAGGCTTCGCTCATACCCGTCCCACGATCCTCGACGATCAGCTTCACGGCGCCAGCCTCGTTGCGCAAGCGAAGATGGACGGGTGTCCCGCTCTCGCTGGCATCGATGGCATTCTGGACCAGATGCCCCACCGCCTGCTCGATCTTGCTGCGCGCGCCTGTAATTTCAAGCGCATAGTCATCGGCGTCCAGTCTGACATCCGCGCCGCCCCTGTTCTTGTCGGTCATGATTTCCACCAGAAGCGCGCGCAGATCGAACCGGTTCGCCCCCGCGCGATCCTTCGTCGGCGCGCTTTCCTGCGACAGCCGCGCCAGCATGTCGTTCATCTTTCCGACCGAGCCCTGCAGCGTTGCGATCATATCGGCACGAAATTCCGGATTGTCGGCATGTTTTTCGGCGTTGCGCGCGACCAGACTCAATTGCGACACCAGATTCTTGATGTCGTGCATGATGAAGGCGAAGCGTCGGTTGAACTCCTCGAATTTGCGACTTTCCTCCAGGCTTTCGAGCGCGGCCTGTTCGGCGATGTAGCTCGCGGCCTGGCGCCCGACCGTCCGCAATATGTCGAAGTCCTCCCAATCAAGATCGCGCGGGGCGCGCGGTCGTTCGAGGAGAATGACCGCCGCCAATCGGTCCACATGACCGAGCGGCACCATCAGCCATGCTCGCGGATTGCCGGCGATCTCGGCCGGAAGGTCGTCATTTCCGGCGCATTCCAGGATCCGCGCGTCCGGACCGAGTTCCTTCAACGCGGCCGCCGACAATGTGAAGGGTTCCACACCCAGGCTGCGGAAGTTCCACCGCGCCGTCGGCTCGAAAACGGCATCACCATCACGGACGTAAAGGACGCCGCCTGGCGAATCGACCAGGCCCGCGACCGCCTCGACGACACGCTCCTCGAGACGTCCGAACCCTGGGCCCGACCGCGATACGGTCGCGATGAAGCGCAGCCATTCGGCGCGATAGTCATATTTATAGGCGAAGAAATGCTTGTTGATCTTGACCCGCAGCCAGCCCCGGGCGCGGCCCGAAAACACCAGGGTCGCCGCGCCGAGGATGGAACCGAACAGAAGAACGATCTGTAACAGGCGACCCCAGTCGCCGCCGACCTGATCGAGCACATAGGCCGCGATCGACATGACGACGAGGTAGAGGCCGACGACGCCCAGCGCGAAACTCTGGAACGCCGCCTGCCGCGACAGCTGCACCTTCAGACCCCGATTGCGCCATGCGGACAACGCGAAGAACGGGACGGTCATGGCGTTGGCGAGACCGCGCGCGTCGAAGAACCGAAGTGCGAGTTCGGGATCGAGAAGCCGCAGCGTGAACAGGTTGAGATCGTATCCGAAGATGCCGGCGAGCCCGATGCAGAGCAGGTTGAGGCTCCACCGGTTCGCCGGCGCGCTCGATACGTAAAGATTGTGCGTCAGGACGAGGCCGCCAATGGCGACGGCGACGCGGAACATACCAGCGAGGAAATCGAGGCCGCCACCCAGGCGACCGCCGGTCGCCATGCCGATATCGATGCCGATCTGCGCAACGACCACGGCCAGCATGACGAGCGCCGGCATACGCGACGGATTGCGCGCCTCGTCCGCCCAGCCCAGCCGCATCAGCGCGGTGATGAAAACCAACCAGATGCCGCTTCGTATCGTTTCGCCGGCAGAAAGAGTAAGCGCCAGATACTCTCCGGTCGCGGACCCATTGGCGAGCGCAGCCGCCCACAGCATGGTGACGGCGGCGGCAAGTGCGAGCCACAGCGGCGCACGCCCCCCGCGGGCGAAGACAAGCAGCAGGGCAAGCCCCGCGAACGCGATGGCCGCGATCCAGTGGCTGACGATCGCCCCCTCGCCCGTCATGTCGTGCCGATACTCATCTGACCCCGTCCTGCCAGACGACCACCCGCACCGTCTGGATGAGGGTGACGATATCAAGGAACAGGCTGTAATTCTTGATGTAATAGAGGTCATATTCCAGCTTGTGCCGGGCATCCTCTATGCTGGCCCCATAGGGATAGTTGAGCTGCGCCCAGCCGGTAATGCCCGGCTTTACGACATGGCGTTCATTGTAAAACGGAATTTCCCGCGCCAATTCGCGAACGAAGACCGGACGCTCGGGCCGCGGGCCTACGAAGCTCATATCGCCTTTGAACACATTGAATATTTGCGGAATTTCGTCGATTCGCGTAGCCCGAATGACGCGGCCGACCGGCGTGACGCGCGGATCGGCCGCCTGCGCCCACACCGCGCCGTCCTTCTCGGCATCGACGCCCATCGATCGGAACTTCATGACCTCGAAGGTACGGCCGAACTGGCCGACACGCTCCTGACGGTAGAACACGGGGCCCGCGCTGGTCAGCTTCACGGCGAGCGCGGTCACGATCAAAATTGGTGAGGAAAGGATCAGAAGGACGCCGCTGGCGATGAGGTCGAACAGTCGTTTCGAAACCACGGCAAAGGTCGACGCGCCGAGAAACCCGTCCGAAAAGATCAGCCATGACGGATGAACGGATGCCAGATCCACACGTCCGGTCATGCGCTCCAGATAGCTCGACATGTCGGTGATGCTGATGCCGGCGATCTTGGTCTCCAGCAGCGCTTCGGACGGCAGTGCCCCCCGGCGCTCGTCGAGGGCGAGGACGACCTCCTCGACGTCGTTCGCATAGCAGAAGTCGGCGAGCGACGGGACATCACAGAAAGGTACCGCAGTCGGCATGTTTTCCGGTGCTTCGGTCAGCGCGAAGGTCTCGACGATGCGAAAGCCCGTCGTCTGTTCGTTGGCCAGCTTGTTCATACGCTGGCCCTGCCGGCCCGCCCCCAGAACAACGATCGGCTCGCGAAACCGGCGCCAGCCGATGATCGCCAGAAACAGCGTCCGCGTGACCACGATAAACAGGAACGACATCGCCACGGCGTAGATGACGACCAGCCGGTAGATGGTGAGATCGGGAACGAACAGGACGATGGCGGACAGAATGGCAACCGAAAGGACCATAGCGGCCGTCAGCCTGGCGCCCGTCATGCGGACGGAGCGGAAAGAGGAGAGCTGATAGGAGCCGAGGCCCAGCATCAGCATGTAGACCGTCACCGTGTAGACGATCATCTCCGTCAGTCTGGACGTCAGATCGGGCGCGTTGCCGCCGACCATCCAGGCGAAACCGGACGACAGGAAGATGAGCCCGATCTCCAACAGGCCGAGCAGCAGCAGCGGTCGCGGCAAATAATGTTTGAACAGGCGAATCACGTCGAGAGACAGCTCCGGCGACTGAACTTCGCGCAAAGGTCTGGCGACAAAGACCTCGATCGCGAACGAAAGGCGGACCGCGACGCCGGACCGCCAAACGGCGCCCATGCTTCCCACCCGGGGTCGCGCCTATACCTGCCAAAAGCTTACAATTCCATGGCCCTGCTTGGCCAGATCGGATTAACCGTTATGGGCTGTCGTGATCCGCAACCTGCCCATGCCTTGAAAGCCGGAACGCCATGACGACTGACACTTGGATCCAGCCTGTCATTCTCTCGGGCGGCAGCGGCACGCGTCTCTGGCCGCTATCCCGAACGCAGCGACCGAAGCAGATGCTGACCCTGGGCCAGGACCGGAACATGATCGCCGCGACCGTCGCGCGGGTTTCGGGTCCGGATTTCGCGCCGCCCATCATCGTAGCCGGCGCGGCGCACGAAGCGCTCGTCGATGCGGCGCTCGATCAGGAGAGCATCGGCGCTCTCATCCTGGAACCGGCGGCGCGCAACACCGCACCGGCCATCGCGCTCGCCGCACATAAAGTCATGATGCAGGCGCCGGAAACGCTGCTGCTCGTCATGCCGTCCGATCATCTGATCAAGGATACCGATGCGTTTCACGCGGCAATTCACGCCGCAGCCCCCCTCGCCGCCGACGAATGGCTGGTGACGTTCGGAATCCAACCCAGCCATGCGGAGACCGGCTACGGTTATATCGAAGCTGCCGAGCCGCTGTCGGAACGCGGTCGCCGTGTCGCTCGGTTTCACGAGAAGCCGGACGCGGCCCGCGCCGAGGCTTATGTCGAAAGCGGTGAATTTTACTGGAACGCCGGCATTTTCCTCATGCGCGCCGACGCCTATCTGGCGGCGCTCGAAACCCATGCCGAAGATATCGCTCGTGACGCCGCGACCGCCTGGGCGAACCGGGTGACTGAAGGCGATGTCGACCGGCCGGACCGCAATGCCTTCGCGTCCTGCGCCTCGCAATCGATCGATTATGCCGTCATGGAGCCTGCCGCGCGGAAGGCCGTCATTCCGGTGGACATGGGCTGGTCTGACATCGGCGGGTTCGCCGCGCTGCACGATGTCCTGCCGAAGGACACGCATGGCAACGCGGTTCATGGCGATGCCATCATCGAGGATTCTTCGGGCACGCTTCTCTGGGCCGAAGATATTTTGGTGGCCGCCGTCGGCGTCGACGACCTCGCGATCGTCGCCACGCCCGATGCGGTAACCGTCATGCCGCTCTCGCGCGCGCAGGACATAAAGCGGGTGGTCGACCGACTGAAGGCCGACGGCCGACCAGAGACCGAACGGCATCTGGAAACACGACGTTGAATGCCGGCGCGCGCTTCCCTATAGGCCTTGGCGGCCAAGGTGCACGCGGACACGTGGGTGAGTGGCTGAAACCAGTGGTTTGCTAAACCGCCGTACGGTTTATCCCGTACCGAGGGTTCGAATCCCTCCGTGTCCGCCAGCACTTGCCGGCACCACTTTGTAAACGCTGGCGGATTCGTTGCGACCCCGTACGAATCGAGCGTGAGACCAAGCGGCACATTTGCATCGCCGCCGAAATTGCCCATAATCAAGGCATGGAAGAGCGCATGGCATCCCTGACCGAAGGTGAGCGGGCATGCCTGTCATTGGTGGCGCGAAACATGTCCTCGAAAGAGATCGCGCTCGAGCTCGGCGTCTCGCCCCATACCATCGATCAGCGTCTGAAAAAGGCCATGCGAACGCTCGGCGTCGCCAATCGGCGAATTGCAGCGCGTTTATATTCAGATACTTACGGCACGGACGATGTCCGGGAATTGGTACACCAAAGCCCGGACGTTGCCGTCGACACGTTGGAACGGCCACAGTCTTTGGCGTCCGGTCATGGTGATCGGATCCAAACAAAGGAAAGGTCTCCAGCCGGGTTCGACCGGCAGTCCGAGACGAAAGACGACAAGGTCCGAGATACTGCTGCGGCGATACCGGCAGCTCCGGCAACGGAGACCGACCGGCACGACCCGCTCGCTGCGATTTTAGGGCCGATCGATCGTACCGGCGGCAGAAGCTTTGGTGAACGCATCGTCAGAATGCTGGCGATCTCGGTCATCTCCGCTCTCGCTTTCGGCGCGATCCTATCCGGACTGCATTCGATCGGTAGCCTTTTCTAGCCGAAGACAGGCGCGACGACCTCCCGAACGGGCGGCCGCGGGCCGCACAGTACGGGATTGAAACGTCATGCTGAATCAACGCCTTGCCGCCGCCAAAATCATTTTTGACAAGCTGATCGCCGCCGAAGACGGCATCGACGAAGCCATCCGCCTGGTCAGCGATCTTTCAGGCACCATGCCGAGCGCCAGACGCGACGCGAACATTTCCGCCATCGTCGGCCATGACGCGCTGGAAAGCGCGACGGCCACCATCAGCGCGCTCGTCGCCGCCCGTGCCGAGATCGTCCGTACCCATGAGCGCCTGTCGGAGGCGAAGGACAGCATCGGCCTCCGGACTTACGCCGCCGGCGCTGGCCACACCAAGCCGGAACCGCTCGCCGGACGCGGCGACAGTCGTGAAGCCGCTCATCTTTCCGTCGTCGGCAACGCCGCCTGATCATCACGAGATACGGGCGCCAGAGTTTCGGCGTTCGTTTAGGGCAGGTGCCGCTGGATCGCAGCGACGATCCCGGGGGCCGCCTCATCCCGCGCACCACGAAAGTTGCGTTTGTTGCGTTTGTTTGCGTTTCCTGACCCACTTGGCCGGGGGTTCCGTCCCCCGGCCGCTTCTTTCCGATTTCAGGGACCAGTCGAGATGACTTCCATCGCCATCGCCTATTGGATCTTTCTCGTGGCCTGCTGGATCATCGCCGCCCGCACCGGCTACCGGCCGGCGCTTGCGACGGTCACCGCCTGGTCGGTGGCCTCGATCATCACGACCGTGATCTACGAGACCGGCGACGAGACGTTTTCGGGCGTCAACGGCTATGTCGTCGTCGTCGATGTCTTCGCCTTTCTGTTTCTCCTGTTCATGATGATGCGGGTCGACCGGAACTGGACGATCTACGCCGCCGCCCTGCAGCTCAATGCGCTCATCATCCACTTCGCCATGTATGTGGACGAGGCGATCGTCCCGGGCGCCTATGCCTGGGGCAGCGCGCTCTGGAGCTGGATCATCCTGCTGGTCGTCGTCATCGGCACCATCGAATTCACCCGCTCGCAGCAACGTCTCGGCGGACCCGACCTTCCGGCAGGAGGCAGCGCATGACGCCGCCAAGCGGGCTCGCCGGCCCCGTCGATGCCGACGCACTGATCAAACCCGGCCCTGCTGCAGACGCCGCAGCGCGCGGCGCCGTCACCCGTTCACCGGTTACGGGCCGCCCTCAGCCCCGTCCCGCCGTCACCACCGGCCTGCCCAGCACGCTGGAAAGCGACCGTGCCACCCTGTCCGTCGCCCTGTCGCAGGCGCTGGAGCGCCGCGTGGCACGGGCCCTCGCCAAGCGGCTGCTGGACCATTTCAAGACCCTGACCGCCGTCCTGATCGCCGACGAGCTGTCGCTGGCGCGGCTGCAGGTGCGGGCACCGGCGCGGCGTCTGCTGGCGGACATGCGCCGGACGCTGCGCGGCGGCCTGGCGACGGCGCTGGGTGCGCACCAGCTGCCCGCCGACGATCCGGTCCTGATCGAGTATCTCCTCCTGGGTCAGGAAACGCGGCCGGCGGAGCGCGTGTCCTGCCTCTATTTCGACGAGCGCGACCGCATGGTCGCGGAAACGGCGTGGCCGACCCCGGCGCTCGCCCTGCCGGACCTCGGTCAGCGACCGGCGAAGCGCGGCATCGTCAGCGCCGTCACGGTGCATGCGAGCGCCCATCATCACGGCCGGGTCGGGGCCGCCGATCTGGCCTGCGCCGACGCCTGCGCCGTCCGCCTGGCCGCTGCGGGACTTGATCAGCGTGATCATTTTTTGATCGTTGGTGCCACATATTGGCGTGCAAAACAGGATAACATCGGCTAATCTCCTTCGTCCGGACCGCAAGGGGGCGAGCCGGTGGACCATGAGGATTTGTAAGCGTGCCGAATCGTTTCAACGCCGCCCTGGCGCGTCAGTTTTTCGGCACCGACGACCCGACGTCGCTGCTCCGTATCGTGCGCGAGGCGAACGACGTCGCCCGGGCGGCGCAGAATGGCGACCTGCCGGATCAGGAGGCGCGCTACCGCATCTGGCTGACCGCCTTCATCCTCGACTGCGCCCCGCCGGCCGAAACGCTGATGACCGACCCGCGCTTCCTGTCGCGCGCGCATATGCTGACCACCGTCGCCGAAACCGGCGCCGACTGAGTCACCGGCACGGGCTGAGCCGCCGGTACGGGCTAAGCCGCCGACTACATAATCGCAACCAACAGGGCCGTCCGCGGCAGCGGCGCGCCGGTCAGCCCGGCTGCGGGTAGAAGAACCGCTCCTCGGCGATCTTGCCGTTGCGGACGGTGTAGAGCGCCTGCTCGTCCATCTGCATGCGCTGGCCGCTGTCCTTCTGGGTCACGTCCATCTTGAAATTGACCATGAACTGGTCGCCGTTGACGACGGGATCGCTGGCCGAAAAGTCGTGCACCTCGTGCGCGCCCTCCCACCAGCCGCTGCATGGCCTGACGCCCCTCGCAGCGCGCCATGTCGCCGTCGCCGGGCTCCAGACTGACGACATCGTCCGCCCAGTATTTCTCCGCCGCCTCGCCGAACTTTCCCTCGCGGCACAGCGCGGTGAAATCCTCGGCGACCTGTTGGATGTTGTTGCCCATGATGACCCTCCCTCGGTCCATGATGGCGGACGGGCCAGGGCAGGTCCGCCGCCGGTTCGGATGCGCCCGATTGTCGCACTTTCCGGCGACAAACTCAAGCGGATGGGCCGAAACGACCGGCACGCCCGGCACCATAGGTCACACGGGTCACACGCGTTTTACATCGAGCGCTCCCAGTCCGGCAGGCGAGACATATGTGCGGCGCCGCGGTCAGTACCGGAAAGATCGGTGGCGGGAAGATCGACTGGAGTCAGGTCGATGGCGCTCAGGCCGGTTGCGGCAGGAGCAGCCGCGTCAGGAGCATCATAAGCGGCGGCATCTTCATCCTCGACCACCTAATCTTCGACCGCCTCGTCATCGACCGCTTCATCATAGATGGCTTCATCATCGACGGCTTCATCATCGAGGGCGGGCGGGGCGCATATGATCTGCAGATCCTCGATCGCATCCTCCTCATCATAGATCGGATCGGGATCGTCGGCATATTCGAGGTAGAGGCCATGACACATGCGCGCGGCCGCCAGCTCGCCCTCGACCGCCGCGACCCGGCGGAGCGCGTCCAGCTCGGCGGCCGGCACGTCCTCGATCCAGTCGTCGGAATCCTCCAGATCATCATCGTCGGGATCGTCGGTCAGCAGCCGATCGGCGATCTCGCGAATGTCCGCCTCCCACTCTGCATCGAGGCGTTCCCGTTCGGCGATCGCCTCGGCACGGCGCATCTCGGCGCGGCTGAGATGGCGGCCATAGCTCGGCACCTGGTCCGCGGCGGACCGCGCGGCGTCGCGCTCCAGACGGTTGAGCACGGCGGCGAGCGGCGGTGTGCCGGCACCCTGCGCCAACCGCGCTTCTTCTACCTTCAGCAGATGGACAAGCATACGGTCGGAGGGCTTGCGGCGCTCGGCGACGAGGACGCCGCCGCGCCAGACCTCCTCCTTTGCGCCGACGAGCGCGCGTTCGCGCGCCGCCTCGTGCAGCGCGGCCGCCGCCTCTGCCATCGCCGCCTCCCAGCCGAGCCGGAAGGTGCGCGCATCGACGCGGCGGCGCAGCCGATAGGCCGACTCCCGGCTCATCCCCGCCGCCGCAGCCGCGGATTTCACGCAGCCCGTGTCCGCCAGCGTTTCCAGAAACACGCGCTGCCGAAGCGGCGTCCAGGCGTAAGGCTCGGTCGGCGGGATCGGCATGGGCGGCGCCGGCGTCGGCGCGCTGAGGGGAATGGGATCGGGGATCGGGGCGAGATCGAGTGCGGGCACGTCAGGCTCGGGCGCGGCCGCCGATGTCGGGGTGGGCGCGTCCGCGTCATGGACGTGGAGTCGCGAAGGAACGGCAATGCGGTGCATGAGGGCGGCCTTTCATCGGTGACGAGAGGCCGTACCAGAAGACAGGAAATTTCCTATTTTGCAAGTAGAATGCGTTAAGTTGTGAGGATCAGTGCACGCTTATCGGGCAGATGAGCACATGAAGACAGTCGTGCAAACGATGGATTGGGCCCAGGGTGCAAACCCATAAACAGGAAC
>JBCCAC010000268.1:0-3900 GCA_039815015.1 Pseudomonadota bacterium
CAAGAGCGCGCGCGTTCTCGATATGGCCGCGGCGCCCGGCGGCAAGACCATGCAACTGGCGGCGGCAGACGCGCATGTGACCGCACTCGACATCAGCGGCACGCGGCTCGCCCGGCTGCGCGACAATCTCGCTCGAACCGGCCTCGATGCCGACATCGTCGAGACCGACGCGCGCCGCTATCAACCGGACGAGGTGTTCGACGGCATCCTTCTGGATGCGCCCTGTTCGGCGACCGGCATCTTCCGCCGCCATCCCGACGTTCTCCATCTGCGCGCGCCCAACCGCATGACGGAAACGCTGGCCCTGCAGGCCGCACTTCTCGATCATGCGGCCACGCTGACGAAGCCGGGCGGTACGCTCGTCTATGCGGTCTGCTCGCTGGAACCGCTCGAGGGCGAGGACCAGCTAGAGGCGTTTCTGGCACGCACGCCCGGCTGGCACGTCGACCCGCCGCCGCCCGGCGCGTTGCCGGACGAACTCATTCCCAAAGATGACGGCACCGTGCGGACCCTGCCCGGACAATTCGCCGACCGGGGCGGGTTGGACGGATTTTTCATGACGCGCCTCACGAAAGGGTGAGTCAGAATCCGCCGACACGCCGGACGGTTTGCATGGCCCCTCCCCGCCGCCTTTGCTAAGGCCCCGGCGCATGAACCAGAATGCCCCGCGCGCCGTCAGAATCGCGCCCTCCATACTCTCCGCCGACTTCGCCGATCTGGGCCGGGAGGTGCGGGCGATCGACGCGGCGGGCGCGGACTATATCCACGTCGATGTCATGGACGGACATTTCGTCCCGAACCTGACGATCGGTCCCGGTGTCGTGAAGGCGCTGCGGCCGCACAGCGACAAGCCGTTCGACGTCCATCTGATGATCTCTCCGGTCGATCCGTTTCTGGAGGCCTTCGCCGCCGCGGGCGCGGACATATTGACGGTCCATCCCGAAGCCGGACCGCATCTGCACCGGACGGTGCAGACCATCGCTTCGCTGGGAAAGAAAGCCGGCGTGTCGCTCAACCCCGCAACACCGGCATCGGTCTTGGACCATGTGCTTGAAGAGCTCGACCTCGTCCTCGTCATGAGCGTCAATCCGGGCTTTGGCGGCCAGAGCTTCATCGATTCCCAGCTGCGGAAGATCGAGATCATCCGGCAGATGATCGACCGGACCGGCAAGGCCATCGATCTGGAGGTCGATGGCGGCATCGATCCCGAAACCTCGGTGCGTGCGCGGAACGCCGGCGCCGACGTCCTGGTCGCCGGCACCGCGACGTTCCGCGGTGGTCCGGACCGCTATCGGGAGAACATCGCCGCGCTGCGCGGAGACTGAGGGCCATGGGGTTCGCCGAGCGCCTGGGCCTGGGTCTCGGCCTGCGCCGCCGAACGCCGGTGCGGTTCCAGGCGACGGTCGCCGATCCCCTGCCTGGCGATCCGGACCGGGGCGCCGACATCCTGCGCGGCGACATCGTCCATGGCCGGCACCGGTTCACGCTGCGCGGCGGCGACTGGATGATGATCGGCGCGGATGCAGGCCTTGCGGGCCATGTGCACGGCTTCGCCTGGCTGCGCGATCTGGCGGCCGTCCGCACGCCCGAGACGGGAACCGACTTCCTGCGACCCATCGTCGATGGCTGGCTGGCGCATCATGCCGAGCCGGCACAACCGGCGCGTGAACCCGCCTGGCGTTCCGACCGCATCGGCGCGCGGCTCGTCTTCTGGGCGCTTCATGCCCCCTTTCTGCTGGCCGACGGCGACGCGGGCCGGCGCGCGCGCATTCTCGGCCATTATGTACGTGCCGCGCGGCACGGCGAGCGGCACTATGCACGCACGCCGCCGGGGTTGCCGCGCATCACCGCCGCCGCGGGCCTCGTCATGGCGGAGCTGATGTTGGACGGTGCCCCGCGACGACTGGCGCGGGCCGAGCAGCGGCTGACAGGGGCGATCGCCGACTTCGTGCCGCCGCACGGCCTGCCACTCAGCCGCCTGCCCGACGATCTCGTTACCCTGCTCGACCAGCTCCATATCCTGCGTGCCGGATATGAGGCGCGCGAAAAGGACTGGCCGGACGCCTACCGGACCGACGACGCGCGCATACGCGCGGGGCTGAAGGCCGCGCAGCTGGGTGACGGGCGGCTGACCGCGATCCATGGCGGCACGCATCCGGCGGACCCCTTCACCGGCGTCCGCGCAGACTGGCCCGGCGCCGCCGCGCGCGGCCTGGGTGCCGGCATGGATTCGGGACTGCAGCGTCTGGCTGCGGGCAAGGCCGTCATTCTGATGGATGCCGGTCCGCCCCCCGACGGCGACGTGAACGACGCGGCGCATGCCGGCGCCCTCGCCTTCGAACTGTCGGACGGGCCGCAATCGCTGGTCGTCAATGTCGGCGGCGGCGGACGCGATGCCCGGCTCGCGCCCCGCCTTGCCGAGATCGTCCGGACGACGGCGGCGCATTCGACGGTGATCGTCGCCGACACCAACCAGAGCGAAATCATCGCCGGGGCGCCGCTGGGGCGTGGCATCGACGCGGTCGAGGTCAGCCGGCAGGAAAGCGAGGAGGGCCAGTGGCTCGACGCCAGCCATGACGGTTATCGCGGTCGCTTCGGTCTGATCCACAGGCGACGCCTGTTCCTGGCGGCGAACGGCTGCGACCTGAGGGGCGAGGATATATTGGAGCCTTCCGGCCGCCGGGGCAGCAAGGCGCGCGCCTTCGCGGTCCGCTTCCATCTGGCGCCGGATATCGACGCCGCCCTGACCGCCGATGGCGCCGGCGCCGTGCTGCGCGCGCCCGAAGGACGGGTCTGGCGGCTGAAACTGTCCGGCGCCGGCATCGCGCTCGACGACAGTCTGGTGTTGGACGACGCCGGCCGGATTCAGAAAACCACGCAGATCGTTGCCGAAGGGCATACCGAAAAGACGGGCGCCCGCGTGCGCTGGCGCTTCACCAAGATAAACGAGGACAAGACATGACCGCCGCTACCAACAATCCGCCCGTGACCCGCGCTCTCCTCTCCGTCTCCGACAAGACGGGCCTCGCCGATCTCGGCGCGGCGCTCGCCCGGCACGGCGTCGAGCTCGTGTCGACCGGCGGCACGGCCAAAGCGCTGCGCGACGCCGGTCTGACGGTGCGCGACATCGACGATCTGACCGGCTTTTCGGAGATGATGGACGGGCGCGTGAAGACGCTGCACCCCAAGGTGCATGGCGGCCTCCTTGCCGTGCGCGACAATGACGAGCACCGCGCGGCGATGGCGGCGCACGACATCGCGCCGATCGACCTTGTCGTCGTCAACCTCTATCCCTTCGCCGAGACTGTCGCGCGCGGCGCGGACCGGGACGAGATCATCGAGAATATCGACATTGGCGGCCCCTCGATGGTGCGCTCGGCGGCCAAGAACCATGCCTCGGTAGCGATCGTGACGGACCCGTCGGACTATGCCGAGCTGATCGCGGAGCTGGGGGCGACCGGCGGCGCGACGACGCTCGCCTTTCGAAAGCGCCTGGCGGCCAAGGCCTATGCGGCGACGGCGGCCTATGACAGCATGATCGCCGCGTGGTTCGGCCATGGCGATCAGGGCCTGATGTTCCCGGACGCCATGAGCGTTGCGATGCACCGGGCGCCGGACGAACTGCGCTATGGCGAAAACCCGCACCAGAAGGCCGCGGTCTACACGCCCGTCGGACCGCATGCGTCCGGCATCGGCCAGGCCGAGCAGGTGCAGGGAAAGGCGCTCAGCTATAACAATATCAACGATGCCGAAGGCGCGCTCGACCTGATCGCGGAGTTTGCGGACGACCGGCCGACGATCGCGATCATCAAACATGCGAACCCGTGCGGCGTCGCCGGCGGCGCGGATCTCGCCGCCGCCTATGCCGCTGCGCTGGCCTGCGACCCGACGTCCGCGTTC
>JBCCAC010000125.1:0-6991 GCA_039815015.1 Pseudomonadota bacterium
CCGCGAAGAAGAAGTTCCGCCAGGCCGTCAAGGCGCTCGGCCTCGAAAAAGAGCAGTTCGCGGCCCTTTAAGCCGCTACGCGTTTAGCCCGACCCCAAACGGGCGAACTACTGGGCCGTCCGGACCTATTAGGGGTTCGGGCGGCCCTTTTTCTTGGTGAGGCGTATCCGGGCCCTATGATTGGCGGGCCGGCCCAGCTTCGGTTAGTCGGTGTCCATGACACTCGACCTCAGCGCTTATGAAAGCGAGCGAACCGCCCCCGAAGACTATTCGCGACGCCTAAAGGCTTTGCAGAAGCGCCTGTTTCAGGTTCAGGTTGCGCACATCGTTCACCACCGGCGCGCGATCATCCTGTTCGAGGGTTGGGATGCGGCCGGGAAGGGCGGTGCGATCCGGCGCCTGTCGGCAAAGTGGGACGCGCGCTATTTCGACGTCTATCCCATCGCCGCGCCGTCGGCAGCGGAAGCCGAACGACACTATCTGCGGCGTTTCTGGCAGCGGGTGCCGGCATGGCGCAATCTCGCCGTCTTCGACCGCAGCTGGTATGGCCGTGTCCTCGTCGAGCGCGTCGAAGGCTTTGCGTGCGATGACGAATGGGCGCGCGCCTACGACGAGATCAACCGGTTCGAAGCGGATCAGGTCGCGTCGGGCACGCCCATCATCAAACTGTTCCTGCACATTACGCAGGCCGAGCAGGACCGGCGTCTCGCCTCCCGGCTCGACAACCCCTGGAAACGCTGGAAAACGGGCGCGGAGGACTATCGCAATCGCGCCCGGCGGCCCGCCTATCTGGCTGCGCTGGACGATATGTTCGCACGTACGCATACCCATGCGGCCCCGTGGCGGATCATCGACGCCAATGACAAGAGAAGTGCGCGGCTCGACATTCTGACCTATGTCGCCGACCGCCTGGAGGCGGGCTGCCCTTCGACGCCGCCGCCCGCCGATCCCGAAACCCTGACTCTGGCGAAAGCGGCGTTCGGATACATACCCATTTAGCACAGGCTGGATTTGATCGTCGTCAAACCGGCCCTCGCGGTCTCTGCCATGGTTTTCCCATGTCCGGTGCGATCCGGATGCCACTGGGAGAGCCTTGGTCATGAAAAACATATTGCTTCACATGAACGACGATGCCGCGCAGCCATCCCGCATGGAGGCGGCGCTGGCGATTGGCCGGGTGCTGGATGCGCATCTGACCTGCTGTCAGGCGATATCCTGGTCATCGCTGGTGTCGGATGCCTATCCCATCGCGCTCTGGTCCGGCTATCCGATGGACGATCTGCGCAAGGAGAGCGAGGAAGCCTGGCGCGCATTCCGCGACAAGTGGGAAACGAAGCTCGCCCGTGAGGACGTGCCCTGGACCTGGGTCCGGCTGAACGTCGATGGCCCGCGCGGGCTGCGGCAGAAGTCGGCGCTCGCCGATCTGACGATGGTGAGCCTGACCGACGAAATTATGGATGTTCTGCCCAGCAAACGGTTTCTGGCCGAGGTTGTGACGAGCATCAGCGGTCCCATGCTGGGAATTCCGGACAGTCTCGACCGGTTCGAGCCCAACGGGCAGGCACTGGTGGCCTTTGACGGGTCGGAAGAATCCGCGCGGGCCTTGCGGTCGAGTGTGTCGCTATTGAAGGCGGCGGCACGCGTGCTTTTGGTCTGCGTCGGGCGGGACGAGGACGGCCGGGAAAGCCTGCAGTCTGCCGCAAAATATCTCGGGCGTTATGGCGTCGAGGCGGAAATCGATCATCTGGTCAAGGTGGGTTCCGATTCCGATACGATTCTGGAAGCGGCGAAATCGGTGGCGGCCGACCTTATCGTCATGGGTGCCTATGGCCGTCCGCGCATGGCGGAAATGATCCTGGGTGGGGTCACGCAGCACATGCTGAGCCAGCGCGATTTTCCCATCCTATTCCATCATTAAGGCGATGCCGGTTCGCCGCCATCCTGATCGAGCGTGTTGAGATAGGCGACCAGATCGTCGATTTCGCCTGTTTCGAAGGAGAATGGCGGCATCTCGCCATGACCGACGAAGACGCCCTCGGCAAACGCCTCGGCGATATAGTCGGGCGGGTAATGGGTGAAGAGGGTCGCAAATGACGGCGCGGCTTCGTTCGGGCTGGCCTGCCCCACATCGCGGGCATGGCAGCGCAGGCATTTGGCCTCGACGAGCGCCTTGCCGCGTGCCGCGTCGCCCGGGACCGCCGGCTCTGCGCCGGCCTGCCCAGTCGTCGCGGTTTCATCGGCCGACATCGACATGCAGGCCGTCGCGAACGCCATGACAGGAACGGCAAGGAAGAGGCGTGCGAAGATCGTCATAACCGTGTCTTTCCGATAATCGTTTCCGACGTTTCTACCCTGCCATACCGCCGGTCAATTTGCGCAGGATCAAACATGTCGGTCCGGGTTGCGGGTCGGCCCGGCTTTTCTTTCCGAACGCCGCCTGCGAGGACAGCGCCATGGCAGACCCTGACTTCATCGCCGGTGACGATGCCGCGCGCCTCCTGATCCTTGCCGATCACGCGTCGACATTCGTCCCCGCAGGCACCGACCTTGGCTTGCCGCCGGACATTATGAGCCGGCATGTCGCCGTCGATATCGGGACGGCGGCGCTGGCAAGTGGCTTGGCTGCGCAATTGCGTGCACCCGCGATCGTCGCGGGCGCGTCCCGGCTCGTCGTCGATCTGAACCGCCCGGCGGACGATCCCGCCGCGATCCCGGTCAAAAGCGATGATATCGAAATTGCCGGCAACCGGGACCTGAACCGGACACAGCGCGCGGAGCGGCGTGAGATCCATGATCGCTATCATGGCATGATCGAAGATGCGCTGGATGAGATGTCGCCGGATCTGATCCTGTCGCTGCACAGCTTCACGCCTGCGCTCGCCAGCGCGCCCGAGGACGTGCGGCCGTGGCAAGCGGGCCTGCTTTACGATCGCGACGATCGTGCGGCCCGCATTGCGATCGCATGGCTGCGCGCAGAGGGCCTGACGGTCGGCAACAATGAACCATATTCGGGTGCGCGTTTCGGTTATACCATGCAGCGGCACGCGGAGCCGCGCGGGATTCCTTACCTGTTCCTGGAGATACGGCAGGACCTGCTCCCCGATGATGCCGGCATCGCGGACTGGACGGCGAGGGTTGCGGCGCTCGTCCGGCACACGCAAGACACGCTCGCGAAGGGAAGCGCCACCGATGGTCGATAAATCGAAACTGCCGAGCCGCCACGTGTCCGTCGGGCCGGAGCGCGCGCCGCACCGGTCCTATTATTACGCCATGGGCCTGACGGAGGCGGAAATCGCGCGGCCGTTCGTCGGCATCGCCTCGGCCGGCAATGACTCCGCGCCCTGCAATACGCTTCTGAACGCGCAGGCCGACGCTTGCCGTGCGGGGGTCGACGGCGCCGGCGGCATGCCGCGCCGCTTCAACACCATCACCGTCACCGACGGCATCGCCATGGGCCATCAGGGCATGAAATCCTCGCTCGTCAGCCGCGAAGTGATCGCGGATTCGGTGGAAGTCAGCGTGCGCGGCCACTGTTACGATGCGCTGGTTGGCTTTGCCGGGTGCGACAAGAGCCTGCCGGGCATGATGATGGCGATGCTGCGCCTGAACGTGCCGTCGGTCTTCGTCTATGGCGGTTCCATCCTGCCGGGACGGCATCATGGCGAAGACGTGACCGTCGTCGACGTGTTCGAGGCGGTCGGGGCGCATGCGGGCGGGAACTGCCCGCTGGAAGAATTGATCGCGCTGGAAAAGGTGGCTTGTCCGGGTCACGGCGCCTGTGGCGGCCAGTTCACCGCGAACACCATGGCCTGCGTCGCCGAGGCGATCGGACTTTCCCTACCCAATTCCAACATGGCGCCGGCGCCGCACGAAAGCCGGGAGGACTATGCGATCGCCGCCGGCCGTGCAGTCATGGACATGCTGGAACGCAATCTGCGCCCGCGCGACATCTGCACGCCCGCCGCCTTTGTCAACGCCGCGCGTGTCGTCGCCGCGACGGGCGGATCGACCAACGCCGCGCTGCACCTGCCGGCGATGGCGGCGGAAGCGGGCATCGCCTTCGATCTGTTCGACGTCGCCGAGATCTTCAAATCGACGCCCTATATCGCCGATCTGAAACCGGGCGGGAAATATGTTGCCAAGGACATGCACGCGGCGGGCGGCATCTATATGGCCATGAAGACGCTGCTGGCGGGCGGCTATCTGGACGGCGATTGCCGCACGGTGACGGGAAGGACGCTGGCGGAAAACATCGCGGAGATCGACTGGAACCCCGATCAGGACGTCATTTACGACGTCAAAACGCCGTTGTCGCCGACGGGCGGCGTCGTCGGACTGAAGGGCTCGCTCGCGCCCGATGGCGCCATCGTCAAGGTGGCGGGCATGGAGAGCGTCACCTTCGCAGGGCCCGCCCGTGTTTTCGATTGCGAAGAGGATTGTTTCGCGGCCGTCGAGCGCCGCGACTATCGCGAGGGTGAAGTGCTCGTCATCCGTTATGAGGGGCCGAAGGGCGGCCCCGGCATGCGCGAGATGCTGTCGACGACGGCGGCGCTTTACGGACAGGGCATGGGCGACAAGGTCGCCCTGGTGACGGACGGGCGCTTTTCCGGTGCGACGCGCGGCTTCTGCATCGGACATGTCGGACCGGAAGCGGCCGATGCCGGCCCGATCGCGCTGGTCGAAGATGGCGATATCATCCGCATCGATGCCGATGCCGGTACCATCGACCTAGACGTCGCGGCTGACGAGCTGGCCGCCCGTCTGGACCGCTGGCAGCCGCGGATGACGGATTATCAGTCGGGGGCGCTATGGAAATACGCTGCGGGTGTCGGACCGGCACGGACCGGCGCCTGCACGCATCCGGGCGCTGCGGCGGAAACCCATGTCTATGCGGACATCTAAATCGATATCCGGTGCGCCAGACTTGAGGTCAGTCGGCGAGCGGGCGGTCCGGCGACGTCGGCAGCGGTTTTGGCGGCGGAATGTCGGCCAGGTCGCGGGTAAGCTCGGCCGGGACGGGGGGCGGAGCCTCGACGATCTCCGGCGCTTCCTCGCGCATGGCTTCGATGACCGGGCGACCGAATTCGTCGCGCGGCACCTCGCCCGGCGTAAGCGGCCGGCCGCCGACATAATTTGGCGACGCACAGGCACCGAGCGCCGCGATGGTGATTACCGGAATCAGGAATTTCATGGCCCGCGCCCTAACAACGTCACCCGCGTCATTCTAGCGACCGAGGTGAATCAGCGATGAATTCGGCGGCAAGCGTTGCGGATCGCACACAGGTCGTGCGTCTGGCCGCGCGCGGTGACGGCGTGACGGCAGAAGGACAGTTCGTCGCCGGGGCGCTGCCGGGCGACCATATTGTCGATGGCGAGATCGTGGCCGGTCCGCATCATGTCGCCCCGCCCTGTCGTCATTTCGGCGTCTGTGGCGGCTGCCAGCTGCAACATGCCGATGAAGGCGTGCAGCGCGATTTCGTCGCCGGCCGCATATTGGCGACGCTCGCGACCAATGGCATCGTTCCCGAAACCGTAAGACCGACGCACCTGTCGCCGCCCTTCAGCCGCCGCCGCGTCGCGATGCGGGCGGAACGGCAGGGCGATGATCTGGTACTCGGCTTCAACCGGGAGGGGGCTCGTACGGTCGTCGACCTGACTGAATGTCACGTTATGACGCCGGGTCTGTTCGAGATCGCGCAGACATTGCGGCCGGTTCTGACCGCCCTGCTGCCGGCGGGCTGGGTCTCCGGCGTGACGCTGACGGAAACGCGAACGGGCGTCGACGTTCTGATTTCGAACCTGAGCGCCGATGCGCGGACGATATCGGCGCTGTCGTCCTGGGGGCGGGCGGTCGGGGCGGCGCGGATATCGCTGGAAACCGGCGGTGGCGTCGAGACCGCGGTGCAGCGGACGGTGCCGATGGTCAGCTTCGACGGTATCGATGTCGAACTGCCGCCGGGCGCCTTTTTGCAGGCGACGGCGGACGGAGAGGCGGTGCTGGCGGCGGCGGTCGGGGAGATTATCGGCGACGCGAATACGGTCGCCGACCTTTTCGCGGGTCTCGGGACCTTTGCGCTTCCCCTGGCCAAGGGGCGTCAGGTTTTCGCGGCGGATGGCGCGGGCGCACCGATCGCCGCCCTCGCACGGGCCGGTGCGACGCGGCATGTAACGGCCGCGCACCGGGATCTTTTTCGCCGGCCGCTATCGGCGAAGGAACTGGCGCGCTTCGACGCTGTGGTGATCGACCCGCCACGTGCGGGGGCCAAGGCGCAAATCGACGAGATTGCGAATTCGAGCCTGGATCTGCTGGCCTATGTGTCCTGCAATCCCAACACCTTCGCGCGCGATGCGAAGGTGTTAGCGGCAGCAGGGTTCAGGCTGACCGATCTATGGCCGGTCGGCCAGTTCCGCTGGTCGGTTCACGTCGAGCTCGCCGCGCGCTTCGTCCGCTGAAAAGCGGACGCCGGGCGTCGCCCGCGTATTGACGCTGAGTTCGAAAACGTCGGGGCGACTGTAATGACCGTCCGTATCGAGCGAGGCGAGGGCGTGTTCGCGCATATCGAGATCGAGGTCTGCAAAGAGGGTCGTCTCTTCCGCGCCGGCACGCTCTCCGACGAATGACGTGTCGGGTGCGATGATCGCGCTGGCACCATGCTGGAGCGGGCCGTCCGGGATGGTGTCGAACAGCGCTTTCGCCTCATCATGACCACCGACCCCGGCAAGCCCGTCCATAAGGTCCTGACGGTGCATGACCGTTCCTGCGGCCAGGACGAAGGCGCGGCCTTCGAAGGCGTAATGCTGACTGGCGATAAGATAGGCGTCGCGCACCGTCGGCCAGGCAGCCACATGAACGGCGGATCCCTGTGCGTGCATCGCAGCGCGCGCCAGCGGCATCCAATGTTCCCAGCACATCAGGGTCGAGACCTTGCCGAAGCCGGCGCGATGGACACCGAGCGTCGAGCCGTCGCCGCGCATCCAGACCAGGCGTTCG
>JBCCAC010000181.1:0-5398 GCA_039815015.1 Pseudomonadota bacterium
CCCCAATTTTTATTTCATAATTGCCCCTCACGCCATGTTTACCCTTTTGATGCAATATTATATCTATCAGTGTAACAATCGAAAAAACAAAAAATAAATATTGTTTCATTTTTTCGATGGGGTTTGGGGTTTGGGGTTTGGGCTGCGGCGCCCGCGCGGCTTGCACGCCCCCGATAAGGCGCTAGCTTGCAGGATTCGTGACCGACCAAAGTTTCCGCCTGCCGCGCTTCTTCGTAACCGCGCCCAGCCCCTGCCCCTATCTGCCGGGGCGGATGGAGCGGAAGGTGTTCACCGAATTGCGCGGACCGGATTGCGAACGCACGATGGACGCCCTCGCCCGGACGGGGTTCCGCCGCTCGCAGAACGTCGTCTACCGGCCCAGCTGCGACGGCTGCCGCAAATGCGTTTCGGTTCGCGTCGTCACCCAGGATTTCGCGCCGAGCACGTCACAACGGCGGTTGCGGCGCAAGCATGGCGATCTGGAGGTCGCCGCCTGCGAAACCCGCACGACCAGCGAGCAGTTCGCGCTTTTGCGGCGCTATCTCGACGCGCGGCATCCGACGGGCGGCATGAGCCAGATGACCGTGCGCGATTATCAGGACATGGTCGAGCAGACGCCCGTCGGTACGCTCCTGATCGAATATCGCGAACCCGCCACGGCAGGCCAGCGGCTCGGACGGCTGGTCGGCGTATGCCTGACCGACCGGCATGGCGACGGGCTCAGCATGGTCTACAGCTTCTACGATCCCGATATCGAGGCGCGCAGCGGCATGGGGACCTATATGATCCTCGACCATATCATGCGGTCGAAGGCGGCGGGCCTCCCCTATGTCTATCTCGGCTACTGGATCGAAGGCTGCGCGCGGATGGATTATAAATATCGCTTCCGCCCGCTGGAGGCGCTGGAAGACGGCCGCTGGGTCCGGCACGACTGACATGACAACCTATATTAATCGCGGCGTTTCGATTTAAGCCGGGTTCATCTCATTGCGCTTACGATGATTTGAAATGGAAATCGGATGAAGTGGTCGCCACCGACATTTGATCGCTAATAGAGCGCAATCCATCGCCGTAACCCTTCCCCGTGACCCGGAAACACACGACCTTCTGTCTCGTGCAGGGGGCCCTGCACTAAAGGTAATATGATTATGAATACGAAGTCTTTTCTCGTAACCGCGGCCATGCTTGCCGCGCTTGGTGGCGCTCCGGTGATGGCGCAGGACGCCCCGCCGGCGCCGACGATGGATTCCGATGGTGACGGCACGCCCGACGCCTGGGACCGCGATGGCGATGGCCGTGCGGACGCCTGGGACACGGACGGCGACGGTTCGCCCGACGTTCTCGATCAGGACGGCGACGGCAATCCGGACGATTCCCCGGAATCCATGTAAGTTCCGGACTCTAGGGTTCCGGACGGACGGCCCGACACGCGCAGGTAGCGTTGTCTGGCGCAAGGGTCGTCCCCTTACGTCCGGAAACAGGGAGGAGGGTGTCCGACGGCCGGGCGCCCTCCTTTTTTGTGCGTATACGACCCTTCGACAGGCTCAGGATGAGCGGTTTCTTGGTCTGTTCTAACCCCCGCTCATCCTGAGCCTGTCGAAGGATATTTTAAAGATTCGGCCGCAGCCAGCGCTCCGCGTCCGCGACCGGCATGTCGCGCCGCGCCGCATAATCCGCCAGCTGGTCGCGGCCGATCTTCGCGACGCCGAAATACTGGCTGTCCGGATGCGCGAAATAGAGGCCGGACACGCTGGAGGCCGGCAGCATCGCCATGGACTCGGTCAGCGTGACGCCCGTCGCCTTGGTCGTCCCCAGCAGGTCGAACAGCATGGGCTTCAGCGTGTGGTCGGGGCACGCCGGATAGTCGGGCGCGGGACGGATGCCTTGAAAGCGTTCCTTGATAATCGCCTCCATGGTCAGCGCCTCTTCGGCGGCATAGCCCCAGAGATCCGTGCGAACCATGTGGTGGAGATATTCCGCATAGGCTTCCGCCAGGCGGTCGGCAAGCGCCTTCAGGAGGATGTCCGAATAATCGTCGTTCGCGGCCTTGAACGCGGTCGACTGCTTCTCGACCGCGCCCGATGTGACAGTGAAGCCGCCCATCCAGTCGCCGTCCGGATGGATGAAGTCGGCAAGACACATGTTCGCCCGGCCGCCGCGCTTTTCCACCTGCTGCCGCAGCATGGCGAACCGCGCGCGTTCGGCCGTCCGCGCTTCATCCTCGAACACAACGATGTCGTCGCCATCGCGCGCGACGGGCCAGAAGCCCGCGACCGCGCGCGGTTCCAGCCAGTCGTTCGAGGCCAGCTTGCCGAGCATCGCCTGCGCATCGTCGAACAGACTCCGCGCGCTTTCGCCGACGACGTCATCCTGCAGGATCGCCGGATAGGTCCCATGCAGTTCCCATGACCGGAAGAACGGCGTCCAGTCGATGAAGGGGATGAGGTCGCTGACGGTGACGTCGTCGATCACTTGCGGACCAACGGTTCGCGGCGTGGGCGGCCGGTAGCCGTCGAAATCGGGCTGGAAAGCGTTGGCGCGCGCGGCATCCAGGCTCACCAGTTTCGGCCCGCCGGACTTTGCCCGCTTCTTGCGGATATCGTCATATTCGGCCGCGGTATCGTCGACGAGCTTCGTCTTCTGGCTGTCCGAAACCAGGTGCGACGCGACGCCGACGGCGCGGCTGGCGTCGAGGACGTGGAGTACCGGCCCCTCGTAAACCGGCTCGATCTTCAGCGCCGTATGCACTTTGGAGGTCGTCGCGCCGCCGATCAGCAGCGGCATCGACATGCCCGCCTTCTGCATCTCCTCGCCGACGGTCACCATTTCATCGAGCGACGGGGTGATGAGACCGGAGAGGCCGATCATGTCGGCGTCATTCTCGTTCGCGGCCTTCAATATGTCCTGCCACGGGACCATGACGCCCAGATCGACGATCTCGAAATTGTTGCACTGCAGAACGACGCCGACGATGTTCTTGCCGATATCGTGCACGTCGCCCTTCACCGTTGCCATGACGATGGTGCCCTTGGCGCGCGCGCCCTCCTCCTTCTCCTCCTCGATGAAGGGGATGAGGTGCGCGACCGCCTTTTTCATGACGCGCGCGGACTTCACGACCTGGGGCAGGAACATCTTGCCGGACCCGAACAGGTCGCCGACGACGTTCATGCCGTCCATCAGCGGGCCTTCGATCACGTGGATCGGCCGGTCGGCGGTCTGGCGCGCCTCCTCCGTATCCTCGACGACATATTGGTCGATGCCCTTCACGAGCGCGTGCGAGAGTCGCTCGGCGACGGGATTTTCGCGCCAGCCGAGATCCTCGACCCTGGCCTTCGCGCCGCCGGCAAACCTGTCCGCGATGGCGAGCATCCGGTCGGTCGCGTCCGGGCGCCGGTTCAGGACGACGTCTTCGGCCGCCTCGCGCAGTTCGGGGTCGATATCGTCGTAAATGTCAAGCTGGCCGGCATTGACGATCGCCATGTCGAGCCCGGCCGGGATGGCGTGATAGAGGAACACCGAATGTATCGCGCGGCGCACCGGTTCGTTGCCGCGGAACGAAAAGCTTAGGTTCGACAGGCCGCCTGATATCTTCGCGTGCGGGCACTCGGCCTTGATGACCTTGGTCGCCTCGATGAAGTCGACGCCGTAATTGTCATGCTCCTCGATCCCCGTCGCGACGGCGAAGATGTTGGGATCGAAAATGATGTCCTCGGGCGGAAAACCGTCGGCGACCAGAAGGTCGTAGGCGCGCTTGCAGATCTCGATCTTGCGCGCAGCGGTGTCGGCCTGCCCCTCCTCGTCGAAAGCCATGACGATGGTGGCCGCGCCGTAGCGGCGGATCTTGCGCGCCTGTTCGAGGAAGGCGGCCTCGCCCTCCTTCATGCTGATCGAATTGACGATCGCCTTGCCCGCGACGCATTTCAGGCCAGCCTCGATCACGTCCCATTTCGAAGAATCGATCATGACCGGCACGCGGGCGATGTCGGGCTCGGCCGCGATCAGCTTCAGGAAGGTCTGCATGGCGTGGACGGCGTCGAGCAGCCCCTCGTCCATGTTGACGTCGATAATCTGCGCGCCGTTTTCGACCTGATCGCGCGCGACCTCCACGGCGGCATCGTAATCGTCCGCCATGATGAGCTTCTTGAAGCGCGCGGACCCGGTGACGTTCGTGCGCTCGCCGATATTGATGAAACTGGTGGACGAGGTGGCCATGAAGGTTTCCATTTCCCCTCCCTTAGAGGGAGGGGCTCGGGGTGGGTTTAAACAAATATGCCGCGCCGCCGGCGCGACTGCTTTTCGTGGCTCGCTACGCTCGCATCCCCACCCCTGCCCCTCCCCTGGGGAAGGAAAAGACGCCCTTCACGCCGCCACCCGGAACGGTTCCAGGCCGGACAGGCGGAGGGCGGGGTTTGCCATCGGAACGGCACGCGGTGCGCCTTTCGCGGCGGCGGCGGCCATGGCGCGGATATGTTCGGGCGTCGTGCCGCAACAGCCGCCAAGCGCGTTGACGTGACCCGCTTCGATCCATTCAGCGACCAGCGCGGCGGTCGTCTCCGGCGCCTCGTCATATTCGCCCATCTCGTTGGGCAGGCCCGCATTGGGATAGACGAGGACGGGGACGTCGGCGACCTTCGCGAGCGCGGCGACGTGGGGCCGCAGCTCCGTCGCGCCGAACGAGCAGTTGAGCCCGATGGTGAGCGGCCGCGTGTGCATGACGGAATGCCAGAACGCCTCCACCGTCTGCCCGGACAGGTTGCGGCCGGCCATGTCGGTCAGCGTCATCGACAGCATGATGGGGAGGTCGCGGCCCTCTCCGGCATCCAGCGCATCGCCCGCCTCCATCGCTGCCATGGCGGCGGCCTTGGCGTTCAGCGTGTCGAAGATCGTCTCGATGAGGATCGCATCGACCCCACCGGCGGCGAGCGCGTCGATCTGTTCGCGATAGACGGCCTTCATCTCGTCATAATCGACCTCGCGATGGCCGGGGTCGTTGACGTCGGGCGAGATGGAGAGCGTTTTGTTGGTGGGGCCGACCGCGCCGACGACGAAGCGGCGCCTGCCGTCGGTGCGCGCGTCGACGGCATCGCGCAGGATGGTCGCGGCCGCGCGGTTGATGTCGGTGACCAGATGCTCGGCGGCATAGTCGCCCTGGCTGATGCGCGTCGCGTTGAACGTATTCGTCGCCAGGATGTCCGCGCCGACGTCCATATAGCTGTTGGCGATTGCGCCGATAATGTCGGGCCGGGTGAGGTTCAGAAGGTCGTTATTGCCCTTCTGATCCGCCGACAGGTCGAGATCGCCGCGATAGTCCGCCTCCTCAAGCCCGTAATTCTGGATCGCCGTGCCATAGGGGCCGTCCTTTACGAGGATGCGCTCGGCGATTGCCGCGTTGAAATCG
>JBCCAC010000243.1:0-4216 GCA_039815015.1 Pseudomonadota bacterium
CCAAGGGGGGGGCGGTCACTGGTAGGGCGGCGTGACCAGTCTGGCCTGACTTCATGTCAATTGCTGTGCCGCCTGTGCGATCGACCGAATGAGGGGAAGGATAAGTCTGGTGTGACGGCATCATCTTATTCCCGCACCTGTCCATCGCCCATCACGATCGTCTTATACGTCGTCAGTCCGTCCAGTGCCACGGGTCCCCTCGCGTGCAGGCGGCCCGTGGCGATGCCGATTTCCGCGCCGAAGCCGAATTCGCCGCCGTCGGCGAACTGGGTGGAGGCGTTGTGCATGACGATCGCGCTGTCGACCTGGTCGAGGAAGGTGTGCGCGGTGGTCTCGTCCCCGGTGACGATCGCATCTGTGTGATGGCTGCCATGGGCCGCGATGTGCCGGATCGCTTCATCGACCCCGTCGACCAGGCGCGCCGAGACTATGGGAGCGAGATATTCCGTATCCCAGTCCTCGGCGGTGGCAGGGACGACGCGGCGGTCCATGCCCTGAACGCCGATGTCACCTCGCACGTCGCAATTCTCGTCGAGCAGCATACGGATCAGCGCGGGCGCCATATCGACCGCACGGCGATCGATCAGCAGCGTTTCCATGGCGCCGCAAATGCCGGGCCGGCGCATCTTCGCGTCGAGGACGAGCCGTTTCGCCATGGCGAGGTCGGCGGCGCAGTCCACATAGATGTGGCAGATGCCGTCGAGATGGGCGAGCACAGGCACGCGGGCCTCTTCCTGCACGCGCGCCACCAGTGCCTTGCCGCCGCGCGGTACGATCATGTCGATCTGCCCGGCCGCGCTCAGCATGGCACCGACGGCGGCGCGGTCCTGCGTCGGGAGCAGCTGCACCGCATCCGCCGGCAGGCCGGCGCCTTCGATCCCGCGGATCATCGCGGCGTTGAGGGCGCGGTTGGCGTTCACCGCCTCGCTGCCACCTCGCAGGATCACGGCATTTCCCGACATCAGGCAGAGGAGGCCGGCATCGACGGTGACGTTCGGACGGCTTTCGTAGATCATGCCGATCACGCCGATCGGCACGCGCACCTGCGCGAAGCGAAGCCCATTCGGCCGCGACCAGCTCTTGATGATCTCGCCGACAGGATCGTCCAGCGCGGCGAGTGTGTCCGCCGCGTCGGCAATGGCGAGGACGCGGCCCCGATCGAGGTGCAACCGATCGCGTAACGCTTCGGAAAGCTCAGGATTGTCAGCCAGATCGCGCGCGCTCGCCTGGACGATCGTGTCGGCATCGGCGCGCACGGCCTCGGCAACGGCACGTACCGCCTCCGCCTTTGCCGCGGTGTTCGCCGTTGCCAGCCGCGTCGCGGAGCTGCGGGCGCGGGCGGCCATGTCGGCGACGAGCTGGGCAGGGGCACCGGTCATAAGAGAACCATGTCGTTGCGATGGATGACGGCGCTGCGCGGTGCGTGGCCCAGAATGGCGGCCTGCGCCTCGGAGCGGAGACCCGCGATCGCCGCGACGTCGGCGGACCTATAGCCGACCAGGCCGTGCCCGAGAACCCGTTCCGTAACGTCGACGATGGCGACGATGTCGCCGCGCTGAAACTCACCGTCGACATGGGCGATCCCGGCGGCGAGCAGACTGCCGCCATTTTGCAGTGCCGCCGCCGCGCCCGCGTCGACCACCACCCGCCCGCGCAGGTCGAGATGACCGCGGAGCCAGGATTTGCGCGCCGTACTGGCGGGAGCGGGGCGAAACCACGTGCCTGCGACCTCGCCATTGCCGAGGCACGCGGCCAGAGCGTGGTCGCCGCGGCCATCGGCGATCACGAGGCCGATGCCGCCGTCCGCTGCGATGCGGCCCGCCTCCACCTTTGCGGCCATGCCGCCCGATCCCATGCCGCCCGAGGGCCCGAGCGCCGCATCGGGAACGGTTCCCTGGGGGACATCGACGATGCGGCGCGCGCCCTCGGTCGCTGGATCGCGATCGTAGAGCGCGTCGACCGTCGACAGGAGAATGACGAGATCCGCGCCGGCCGCCTGCGCCACACGTGCCGCCAGGCGGTCATTGTCGCCGAACCGGATCTCCTCCGTCGCGGTCGAGTCATTCTCGTTCACGACCGGCACCGCGCCCAGTGTCAGCAGGCGGGCAAGTGTCGTCCCGGCATTCAGATAGCGGGGCCGGTCGGCAAGATCGCCGAGCGTCAGCAGGAGCTGCGCCGCGGCCAGACCATGGTCCTGCAACAGGTCGGCATACAGGCCCGCCAGTACGATCTGACCTGCCGCCGCGGCCGCCTGTGCGTCGTCAAGGCTGCCGCGACCGCCCCGGTCGAGTCCGAGCCGACGCGCGCCGAGCGCGATGGCGCCCGAGGAAACGATGACGGTCTCGCAACCCTCGCGGCGCAGTGCGGCGATATCGGCGATCAGGGACGACAGCCACTGGCGGCGAACGCGGCCGTCTTCCTCGACCAGAAGTGCGGATCCCAGCTTCACCACGATCCGTCGATAGCCGGTGGGCGTCACAGCGGCGACCAGTCGGCAGCATCCTCCGGTTCGTCGGCAGAAGATGCGAGCACCGCCGGCGCCGGCTCGCGAACGGCAAGCGCCGCGACGGCATCGAGGAGCGGCATCATGCCGGCCCCGGTCGCCGCCGAAACCGGAAATATCGTTCCCGCGCCCGCCGCATCCAGTTCCGCCACGAACGCGGCCGTCAGTTCCTCGTCGATCAGATCCGTCTTGGTCAGCGCGACCAGTTCGGGTTTTTCCGCCAGTCCGGCGCCATATTCCGTCAGCTCGGCCCTGACCGTTCGCCACGCTGCCGCGGGTTCGCCGTCGCTGGCGTCGATCAGATGGACGAGCACGCGGCAGCGCTCGATATGACCCAGGAACCGGTCGCCGATACCCGCACCCTCGGCGGCGCCCTCGATCAGGCCCGGAATGTCGGCGAGCACGAAGCTCGCCTCGCGGTGCTCGACGACGCCCAGTTGAGGCTTCACCGTCGTGAAGGGATAGTCGCCCACCTTGGCCTTGGCGTTGGAAACCGCGCGAATGAAGGTCGACTTCCCCGCATTCGGCAGGCCGACCAGGCCGGCGTCCGCCAGCAGCTTCAGACGCAGCCAGACCCACATTTCCTCATAGGGCTCGCCCGGTTGGGACTGGCGTGGCGCGCGATTGGTGGCGGTCTTGTAGCTCGCATTGCCACGCCCGCCCATGCCGCCCTCAAGCAGCGTGACGCGGTCGCCGGCCTTGGTCAGATCGGCAAGGACGGTCTCGCGATCCTCCGACAGGATCTGCGTGCCGGCGGGGACGGGGACGATCAGGTCACGGCCGCGCGCGCCCGTGCGATCGCGGCCGGAACCGCCGGTCCCGCGCGGCGCGCGCCAGTGCTGGCGGTAGCGGAAATCGATCAGCGTGTTCAGTCCGTCGACCGCCTCGAAAATCAAGTCGCCGCCGTCGCCGCCATTGCCGCCGTCCGGACCGCCATATTGCACGTATTTCTCGCGCCGGAACGACACCGCACCGGGGCCGCCCGCGCCGGACCGCACATAGATTTTCGCCTGATCAAGAAACTGCATGGAAACGGGCCTTAGTGCGACGGTGCCGCGATGACTATCAAACGTAGAACGCGTCAGGCCGCGGCCCGGTCGGGCGGGCCCTGCCGGTGTCGCCAATGCCTGGTCCAGTCGGACCGGTGCAGTTCGAACTCCACGCAGCGGACATTCGGCCGGGTTTCATCCCGAGCATAGACAGAAATTTCGCCGGTACGCGCGAAGCCGAGCCGTTCCAGCACGCGCCCGGACCGGGGATTGTCCACATAGTGGCCGGCGTGGAGCCGATCGAGGCGCCAGGTCAGAAACGCATGCTCGATCACGGCCCGGCCCGCCTCGACGGCGATGCCCCGACCCCAATAAGGTTCCGCCACCCAGTAGCCGAGTTCCAGGCCCCGCGCCCGGTCGGAACGATTCTTGAGCGCGATTCCGCCGACATGCCGCGCCCGCGTCGAGGCGCGCAAAAAAATGCCCAGACTCACTTCATGCGGCCAGGCACGCCAGTCGGCGGCAATCTTCGCGAGCGCGTCTTCGCGGCGGTACGGCATGGGCACGGCGCACAGATTCGCCGCGACGCGCGGATTGTCGAGCCCCTCGCAAAGCGTATCGTTCCTCACCGTCGTTCAGGTCCTTCTCGCAGAACCCGAACAGCGTCAGGTTCCAGCACACCATCAGGAGCGGAGTCAGGCTCAGCGCCGCGACGAGGATCAGG
>JBCCAC010000219.1:0-4615 GCA_039815015.1 Pseudomonadota bacterium
CGCGATTATTGTCCTGTATGCGCTGCCGGCTGCGCTGGACGAACCGGTTGTAGTCGGCGGTGACGAACCGGTTCGCGGCGTCGCATTGCAACGTGCCGACCATCAGGAGCGACTGAAAATTCCTGACCTCGGCGGCCGCGACCTCGTGCGGCTGCCAGCAGACATTATTGGCTGCGGCTGGTGCCGCTCCCAACACCATGGCGGACCCAACCAATAACGTTGCAACTTTATTACGCATATCGACCATCCCTGACATCAAACCATCGTCCCCATGAAAGAAACCATAGCAAAACATCGCTCTATCCGCACCCCCCGAAGGCGCAGATTTTCGTGTCGATTGCGCCACGCGAAAACGGCGACTGTGGCCGCAATGTGACGGAATTTAGGATTTCCGGCGCGGCCGCTAACGGGATTTCAAAACGGCACGAAATCCCGCGATTCCGTCAGCGGGCGGCGCGAATCGGAGAGGTGGACAGAATGTCGCATGTATCTGAAAGTCTTACGAACTCGGAACGATCGTCCGCACGAGCGTCTCCGGATCGGCACGGACCGCACCGTTGCGAATAACTGTCAGATCGCCGATCGGCAGGGCCATTTCGATCGGCCCTGCCCCATCCTCGCCATATTCGACGATCGCCTTATTTGGGGCCGCCTTATTTGGGGGCCGCCTTATTTGGCGACCGAAACCATCGCCGGGCGCAACAGCCGGTCGCGGATCGTATAGCCGGGCTGCAGTTCCAGCGCGATCGTGCCCGCCGGCGTCTCGTCGGTCGCCTCGACCTCCATCATGGCCTGATGCAGATTGGGGTCCAGCTTCTCGCCGACCGAGTCCACACGCGCGATGCCGTGCTTTTCGAACGCCTTCAGAAGCTCTTTTTCCGTCATCTTGACGCCGGTCAGCAGGCCTTCATTGACGACCTCGTCCTTTTCCGCGGCATCCAGCGCCCGCGCCAGATTGTCGGCGACAGAAAGAAGGTCGCGGGCAAATCCGGTGATCGCATAATTGGCGCTGTCCGCCTTTTCGCGTGCGCCGCGCTTGCGGACATTTTCCGTTTCCGCCGCCTGCCGTGCCAGCCGGTCCTTCAGATCGGCGATTTCGGTCAGCAGTTCCTCGACGCGCGCATCTTCGTCCGCATCGCCCTCGGCGGCGATGTCCAGATCGTCATCCGGCAAAGGGCGTTCGGCGGCGGCGAGTTCTTCCGGCGTCAGCCGACCTTCCGCCAGAGTGTCTTCGTCGATCGTTCCATTGCCGGACACCTTGTCATTCTGATTCACCGGGTCCGCACCACCGTCGTTCATGTCATCAACCTTGCAAGCGTTTTTGCCGTATAATCCACCATGGGAATGATGCGCGCATAGTTCAATCGCGTCGGCCCGATAACCCCAACCACGCCGAGGACGCGGCCATCGTTCGTTTCGTAGGGCGAAGCGATGACGCTGGACCCCGACAGGGAATAAAGCTGGTTCTCGCTGCCGATGAAGATCTTCATCGCGCGCGCCTGCCGCGCGCGGTCGAGCACGCCGAGCAGTTCCTCCTTCTGATCGATATCGTCGAGCAGCTGCCGCACCCGCTCCAGATCCGCCGCCGCAGCATCGTCAATGAGGTGCGCCTGCCCGCGCACGATCAGGACGGCGCGATCACGCTCGTCGCGGCTCCAGACGGCGAGGCCGCGCGCGATGACGTCGCCCGCCGCCGCATCGAGCGCGGCGCGTCCGCTCTCGATCTCCGCTGTCAGCTGCCGCGCCGCGTCCGCCAGCGATCGCCCGGCCAGACGTGCGTTCATATATGCCGCCGCTTCCGCTAGACTTGCGGGGTTCAGGCCGGCCTCATGTTCGAGTATCCGGTTCTCGATCGTACCGTCGGCGCCAATCAGCACCGCCAGCGCCCGCGTCGGTCCCAGCGGCGTAAAGGCCACTTCGCGCAGCACCGTCTCCCCCTTCGGCACCATGACAAGCGCCGCGCAGGAGGCGAGCCCGGCGAGCGCGCCCGTCAACCGCTCGATCGCATCCGCACTGCCCGTGCCGTCCGCATTGCCATTGCCCGACGCGAGCTGCGCCTCGATGGCCGCCCGCTCCGCCCGGTCGGGTGCCGACCATTCGATCATGCCGTCGACGAACAGCCGCAGCCCCGTATCGGTCGGCACGCGACCCGCGCTGGTGTGCGGGCTGGCGAGAAGGCCCGCCCCCTCCAGCTCCGCCAGCACGGCGCGGATGGAGGCGGCGCTGAGGCCCAGCCCGCCCGGCAATTGTGCCAGCGTCTTGGAACCGACGGGTTGCCCCAGCGCGACATATTCCTCCACCAGCTGGGCGAAGACGCTGCGCGCGCGGTCGGAAAGGTCGGTAAGATCGGACATCGCAATGTCGTCAAAGCTAGGCGCGGCGCTTGTATCCCTCAAGCGTTTCACCCATCAGGGCGCAAATTCAGCCTTGCCCCGTTCAGGAGACCAATGATGCGCCCTTCCGGCCGCGCCCCCGACGAAATGCGTGCGATCGAGATCATTCCCGGCTTCACGCGCCATGCCGAGGGCTCCGCGCTCATCAAGTTCGGCGACACGCACGTCCTTTGCACCGCGAGCGTCGAGGAACGCCTGCCGCCCTGGCTGCGCGGCAAGGGCCAAGGCTGGGTCACCGGCGAATATGGCATGCTGCCCCGGGCGACGCACACGCGCGGCAATCGCGAGGCGGCGCGCGGCAAGCAGTCGGGCCGGACGCAGGAAATCCAGCGCCTGATCGGCCGCAGCTTACGCGCGGTCGTCGATATGAAAGCGCTTGGCGAACGGCAGATCACGCTCGACTGCGACGTCATCCAGGCCGATGGCGGCACGCGCACGGCGTCCATATCGGGCGCCTGGGTCGCGCTGCGCATGGCCGTCGACAAGATCATGGCGGAAAACGAAGGCATGGCCGACCCCATCACCGGCCAGGTCGCGGCCATCAGTTGCGGCGTCTATAATGGCACCCCGGTCTGCGATCTGGACTATGACGAGGATTCCAACGCCGATACCGACGCGAATTTCGTCATGCTGCCCAAGGGCGGCATCGTCGAAGTCCAGGGCACGGCCGAGCAGGACCCCTTCGACGAGGAAACCCTCCTCCGCCTCCTCCGCCTCGCCCGCACCGGCTGCGACCGCATCTTCGCCGCACAGATGGCGGCGGTCGCCTCCTGACATGACCCATCGCCTTCTCGCCCCCGGCCCGCTCGTCATCGCCAGTCACAATCCGGGCAAGGTCCGGGAAATCGGCGCGCTGCTCGGTCCGTTCGGTGTCGAGCCCGTATCGGCCGGCGAACTCGGGCTGCCCGAGCCGGAGGAAACCGAGACCAGCTATCGCGGTAATGCCGAGCTGAAGTCCCGCGCCGCGGCCAGAGCGAGCGGCAAGCCGGCGCTTGCGGACGATAGCGGCCTCAACGTTCTCGCGCTGGGCGGCGACCCCGGCATCTATTCGGCACGCTGGGGCGGACCGGACAAGGATTTCGCGATGGCGATGGAGAAGGTTCACGCGGCGATGGCGGCCGCCACCTCCGACGATACGTCCGCCTGGTTCACCTGCGCCCTGTCGCTCGCCTGGCCCGACGATCATGTCGAGACGTTCGAGGGTCATGTCCACGGCCGGCTCGTCTGGCCGCCGCGCGGGCAGCGCGGTTTCGGCTACGACCCAATGTTCCTGCGCACGGGGGACACGGAAACTTTCGGCGAGATGGACCCGGACCTGAAGCACGCCATCGGTCACCGCGCCGCCGCCTTCGACCAGCTGGTCCGGGCATGCCTGCCGCGTTGAGCGACCGCTCGATGTCCCCGCCATTGGCGCTCTACGTCCACTGGCCGTTCTGCGTTTCCAAATGCCCCTATTGCGACTTCAACAGCCATGTGCGCGCCGAAGTGCCGGAAGCCGAGTGGCGGGATGCGCTTCTCGCCGATCTCGCCATCGAACGCGCCGCCACGGGTCCAAGGATGCTCGGCAGCATCTTCTTCGGCGGCGGCACGCCCAGCCTGATGCAGCCGGCCACCGTCGCCGCGGTCATCAAGCGGGCGACCGCCCTCTGGTCCCCCGCGGCAGACATCGAAATCACGCTGGAGGCGAATCCGTCGAGCGTCGAGGCCGCACGCTTCGCCGGCTTCGCCAGCGCCGGGATCAACCGCGTCTCGCTCGGCCTTCAGGCGCTGGAGGACGATGATCTGCAGACGCTCGGCCGCGCGCATGATGTGGCGACGGGGCTTGCCGCGCTCGACATCGCTCAGCGCCATTTCGCGCGGGTCAGCATCGACCTTATCTACACGCGCGAGGGGCAGACGCCGGTCGACTGGCAGGCCGAACTTGCCCGCGCGCTCGGCTTCGGCACCGATCATCTTTCGCTCTACCAGCTGACCGTCGAGCCCGGCACGCCGTTTGCCGCCCGTCATCGGCGCGGCGACCTCGTCCTGCCCGCCGAAGACCCCGCCGCCGACATGTTCGCGCTGACCCAGGACATGACCGCCGCCGCAGGACGCCCGGCCTATGAAACCTCGAACCATGCCGCGCCGGGATCGGAGAGCCGCCACAACCTGACCTATTGGCGCTATGAGGATTATGTCGGCGTCGGTCCGGGCGCGCACGGCCGGCGCGGCGGCGTCGCGAC
>JBCCAC010000273.1:0-3875 GCA_039815015.1 Pseudomonadota bacterium
CGAACCGCGCGCTCATCAGGGCGGTATTGGCCTCGGCGACGACGCGGGTGGCATCATCCTTCAGCCGGTCATAGGCGGTGAAATGCGCCAGCGCCGCATCGGGCTCTCCAGCGGCGGCATAAATGCGTTTCGCGGTCTGGTGCGCCTCCTGATACGGCGCCGTGGTTTCGTCGAGGTCGATACCGGAAAAGGCGGCTTCGATCAGCGTTCGTGCCTCGACCGGCTGGCCCTGCAGCATCGCGACGCGGGCCTTGAGGGCCAGCAGGAAGTCCTCGTCGGCGCCGCCGGTCCCGCCACGCAGCGCGATCGCCTGGTCGGCGATGCGGTTCGCCTGCTGCAGATTGCCGCGTTCCACTTCGACAAACGCGATATTGGCCAGAAGCCTGGCGCGCAGCATGTCGCTGTCCATCTCGCGCGCCAGCGCGAGCGCCCGGCGATACCCCTCGATCGCGCGGTCATGTTCGCCGCGCTCTTCGTAGATGCGCCCCCGGTTCGCGATCGATCCGGCAAGAAGCGCGGTATCGTCCGCATAGGTCTGATCGGCCTGGTCGAGATAGGCGATGGCACGGTCGTAATCCCGCGCCGCCAGATGCAGCATCCCGAGATTCTGAAGAACGATCGCTGCCGCGCGCGGCTCGTTGAGATCACGGAAGATATCATGCGCCTGATGCAGGGCCGACAGGGCCTGCGCCGTACTGCCCGACATGCGCGCCGCGGCGGCATAGGCCTTCAGAAGGTCGCCGTGCAGTTTCTGGCCTGGAACCGCGCGCTTGGCTTTCGCCAATGCGGCTTCGAGGACGGGCAGCGCCTCTTCCGCGCGGTTCAGCCGGGTCAGCGCCTCGCCGCGCAGCCAGCCGGCTTCGGCAAGGCTGGCATCGTCGAGAGCGGCACGGACCGCGAGCTGCTGCGCTGCCGTCGCGCTGTCGAGCGCCTCGGCAGGCGTGGCCATCATGGCGCCGCGCGCCCTGTCGACAGCGTCCTTGAACGCGTTGTGCGTGCTGCCATCCGCGTCCGCCAGAGCGGCCGAGGCAAGCATGGCAGACAGCATGGCGGCACAGAAAAATTGTGCGACCCGCTTCAACCAGTCATGCGTCGGATAGGACAAGGATAGCGTTCCCGGATTTAAACCAGTTTTCCCGACTAGCGCCAATATCCTTACCTAAGATTGACGGCCCGCTAAGGATGAGATGCGTTGTGGTAGATTGCCGATTTCAGGACGCGTGTCTGCCAGAGCATGTAATCGCCGAACGCGAGACATGGCTATGAACACTGCCGCGCCGGTCATCATGACCGCCCTGATGGATCGCCGCGCGGCGCAGCGGCTGGACGATCTACGGCAGGCGCACTTTCCGCCCGAACGCAACATGCTGAGGGCGCACCTCACCATGTTTCACCATCTGCCTGGCCCGCAGGCGGCAGACCTGATCGCGGACGTCAGGGATGCCGCGCGGCATGAAGCAACGATGACCGCGCGGGCGACGGGCATGATGTTCATGGGGCGGGGCTCCGCCGTGCGTATCGAGTGCCCGGCGCTCGCGGCCTTTCGCGCGCGGCTTGCGGACACCTGGCACGATCTTCTCGTTCCGCAGGATCGCCAGGGCCGGCGCCCGCACGTGACGATTCAGAACAAGGTCGATCCGAAACGCGCCAAAGCGCTCTATGCCGACCTCAGTACCGGGTTCGTACCGTGGGAGCTGAAAATCGAAGGCGTGTCGCTACACTGGTATCGCGGCGGCCCGTGGGATCATATGCGCGACGTCCGGTTCGGCTGAAGCTCGATCCGACCGCTCAGCTGACCTGCCCGACATCGTCGCAGCTAAGTCCGAAAGCCGCCATGCCGGTCTCGATCAGCGAGGCGAGGGCGGGTGTTTCCATCAGCTCCTCGGGAATGTCGTCGACCTGATCGCGGATCGCCTCCAGCGCATCGTCCCATTCGGACGCCTCATAGTCGCCGCGGCCGACCGCCATCAGACCGTAAAGTTCGACCTGCTCGTCGTCGGGCAGATCCGACATCGACGTCAGAAGTTCGATCTCGACCGACGTGTTGGCCTCGTCCTCCAGAACGTCGACGGCATCGTCGTCAGCCATATTGCTGGCATCGTCGGGATCGACGGCGGGAACCTGCGCATCATATTCGCGCGCACGGATGACGATGCGGCAGACTTCGTCGAGGGAAATTTCCAGTTCCATGGCGATACGCAGCCTTTCGTGACGGTCAGGGGTTCACTGCCGCCAACGGTAAGGTGCGTATCCCGGTTCCAAGCCGATTTCAGGCTGCGAGCAAGCGCCCCTTGGCGGCCTCATACTGGCGGATCATTTTCGTGACGAGGTCGCCGGCGGACATGATCTCGTCGACCGCGCCGATGCCCTGACCGCAGCCCCAGATGTCCTTCCAGGCCTTCTTGTCCTGATTGCCGCCGGAACCGAAATTCATGGCAGACGGGTCGCTTTCGGGCAGGTCGTTCGGGTCCATGCCGGCATTCCGGACGGATGGCGCGAGATACATGCCGTGCACGCCGGTGAAGAGGTTCGAATAAACGATGTCCTCCGCGCCGGAATCGACGATCATCTGCTTGTAGCGTTCGTCAGCGCGGGCTTCCTTCGTCGCGATGAAGGCCGAGCCGATATAGCCGAGATCCGCGCCCATCGCCTGCGCGGCGAGCACGGCATCGCCCGTTGCGATGGAACCGGACAGGGCCACGGGGCCATCGAACCATTGACGGATTTCCTGGATCAGCGCGAAGGGCGACAGCGTGCCGGCATGACCGCCTGCGCCGGCGGCGACCGGGATCAGACCGTCCGCACCCTTCTCGATGGCTTTGCGTGAGAATTTGTCGTTGATGACGTCGTGCATGACGATCCCGCCATAGGAGTGGATCGCCTCGTTGACGTCCTCGCGCGCGCCGAGCGAGGTAATGATCAGCGGCACCTTGTATTTCACGCACAGATCGAGGTCCGCCATCAGCCGGTCGTTCGATTTGTGGACGATCAGGTTGACGGCATAGGGCGCATCGTCCTCGGTCAGCTCCGTCGTCAGGCGCTGCAGCCATTCCTCGAACTGTTCCAGCGGCCGGGCGTTCAGGGACGGAAAAGACCCGACGATCCCCGCCTTGCACTGCGCGATGACCAGGTCGGGGTTCGAAATGATGAACAGCGGCGACCCGATGACGGGCAGTTTCAGTCGGTTCTGCAGGATCGGGGGCAGGGCCATGCTAGTTTCCTTCGTCAATTACACTTCAAGAAGACCATCACCATCCCGACCGCGCTCGGGATGATCGAACTCCGGGTCAAACCAGGTCCTCAGGTCTCGGACGGCTTACTCTTCATCGCCGTAGATACCGGTCGTCAGCGTGCCGTCTGCACTCGCAAGGCCGCGATACATGCCGGGCGTCGAGAACGACCAGGCGGGCGTTCCGTCGGGCGCGACGACGATGACGCCGCCAAGGCCGCCGAGCGCCTTCACGTCCGCCTGCACGGCGTCCGCCGCCGCCTGTGCGGTTTCACCGGCATAGCGCATGCGCGCGCAGATCGACGCCGCCACATTGGCGCGGATATAATATTCACCGGAGCCCGTCGCGGAGACGGCGCAGCCCTGATTGTCGGCATAGGTGCCGGCGCCCAGGATCGGCGTATCGCCGACGCGGCCGAAGCGTTTACCGGTCAACCCGCCCGTCGAGGTTCCGGCGGCAAGATTGCCGTGCGTGTCGCGCGCGACGGCGCCGACCGTGCCGAACTTGACCTCCGTATCGAACATCGCGGCGCTGTCGTCGCCAGCCGCCCGCGCGCGCATCTTCTCCAGCTGCGCGCGGCGTTCGTCGGTCTCGAAATAGCTGTTCTCGACCTGCGGAAGGCCCTGCTGCGCGGAGAATTCGTCG
>JBCCAC010000254.1:0-4047 GCA_039815015.1 Pseudomonadota bacterium
GCCGGTCCCCAAACGAGAGCCGGCCTGTTAGACGTTCATCGCAAAATCACTCAACTCGCCGCTTTGAGCATGTCCTCGGATTTGAGCTGTGCGTAGGTCTTGTCGAGGGCAATCCTCGCCCGCTCAATCAGAGTATCAACCTCGTCTTTCGTGATGATCAGCGGCGGCGAAATGACCATACGATGACAACATGCCAGCACGGAAGCACGATCATGAAGAGGATTGCTTTGATCGTGGGTGCGGGACCGGGTCTGTCGGCTTCGCTCGCCCGCGCCTTGGCGAAGCGAGCGCTCCACGTCGTCCTCGCATCACGCGATACGTCTGATTTGCGTGATCTCGCCAGTGAGGTTGGAGCGACGACGATCGACTGCGACGCAAGCGACAGGCGCGACATGGCATCGCTTTTCGAGCGGATTGATGCCTTGGACGGGAGTCTGGAAGTTGCGGTCTACAATGCGAGCCATCGTGTCCGGGGGCCGATTGCCGAACTCGATCCTGTGGCCGTCGAGGCGGCGATATCCGTCTCCGGATATGGCGCGTTTCTCATGGCGCATCACGCAGCGAAACGGATGCTCGTGAAAAACTCAGGCACGTTGCTCTTCACGGGCGCTTCGGCGGGCGTGAAAGGGTTTGCTGAGTCCGCTCCCTTCGCGATGGGAAAGTTCGCCCTACGCGGTCTGTGCCAATCTCTGGCGCGCGAGCTTCATCCCCAGGGCATACATGTTGGTCATATCGTTGTTGACGGCAGCATTGCGGACAGGTCATCGCCAGATACCGGGCATGCCGATGACATGATGGACCCGGACGAAATTGCAAAGGCCTACATGGCTCTCGTCGACCAGCATCGCTCGGCTTGGACTTCCGAAATCGAAATCAGGCCTTGGGTAGAACGCTTTTAGACCTGAGCGGACTGCGGGCGTCGTAGCTGCCGCTCGTCAACGCCGTAACCAAATCATCCATTCTCAGCTCGCTTGTTCAGCATCGAGCCGAAACCTGCAATCACCCAGGCTTCGGTTGTTCATAGTGCAATAGCGAAGACGTAGTGATCATCTTCATCCAGCGCTGCGCGCCATTTCCTGTCGCTCCTTACGGCACGGCCGGTTCCGCGCCGGCGGCTTCCAGTTCTGCGCGCAGCGCGCGTTGGCGCGCTTTGGTGAGGGGGTAGCTGAGGAAGAAGGGCACCGATGCGAGCCAGAAGGCGACGCTGATCCAGGCGTAGCTGACGGCGACGTGGAATTCGCCGCTGGCGTCGTTCGTGTCGCTGGCGGCGTCGAAGCCGAACCAGTCCGGCCAGGCGAGTGCCAGGGCCACGCCCAGCATCAGGGCGAACTTCAGGATCATGCCGCCGAACGCCATGTAGAGGCCGGACCGCTGCTTGCCGGTTGCCAGCGTATCGGCGTCGATGAGGTCGGCGAACATCGAATAGGGAATGACGAACAGGGCGCCGAACGCCATGCCGCGACAGGTCGAGAGAATGACGATCCAATAGGGATCGACCGTCCCGATCATCAGCGGCACGGTGATGGTGAACGCGCTGACCCAGACGAGGCCGATGACGAGCGCGATATGCTTGCCGATGCGGCCGGACAGCCATAGCCAGAAGGGCAGGCAGAAAAAGGTCATCACCCACTCGCCGAAGACGAGATAGGGGTAGAGCGCCTCCGCATCGAAACTGTGCTTCATCATCAGATAGCCGGTCGCCCCACCCGGAGCGACGCCGACGAACATGATGGCGATGCCGGCGGCAAAGATCAGGAAGGCGCGGTTCTTGCGGATCAGCTTCAGCCCGTCCCAAAATGCGAGCCGCGTCTCGACCAGATCGGCCGGTGGCGGCTCCGGTACGAAGAGGAGCGCCGGCGCGGCCAGGAGCGGGGCGAGGATGAGGACGCCGACGGCGATGCCGAACATGGCCGGGCCAAGCCCCTCATACCCCAGCGTCAATGCAATCAGAGGCGCGGCGATTGCCGTCAAAGTACCGACGATGCCGACGCCTTCGCGCCAGCCGGCGACGCGGGTACGTCCCTGATAGTCGGTCGAGAGCTCCGCACCCCAGGCGACGAAGCTGATCTGGATCATGGTGAAGCCGAGATAAGCAACGGTCACGGCACCGAAGAGATAGAGCGCGCCGGCGTCCGGGGGCGGCGCGAACAACAGCCAGGCTCCGGCCATCAATATGGGAACGCCCGCCGCGATCCAGGGTTTGCGCCGGCCGAAGCGGGTCCGCGTCCGGTCACTGAGCGTGCCGATCAGCGGATCGGTGAAGATGTCGAGAAAGCGCCCGATCAGCAGCACGAAACTGACCTGCAGCAGCGGTACGCCGAGGTCGCTGGCATAATAGCCGGGGACGAAATTGACGAGCGGCAGGTTGACGACCTGCACGAAGAACCAGGGCAGCGCGTAGACGATCAGGCGCCGGGTCGGAACCGCGGTCCTTTCGGACACAGGGAGAGGAGACGCCGGCGCGGCGGTGGCGGTGGCCATCTGCACGTCACTGGCCGGCCGCTGTAAGGATTCCACCCGCTCTACTCCCCCTCCACCGCCGTTCCGGCGGTTCCCTTCCCCGTTTGCGGGGAGGATCAGTTATGCGGCTTGTGCGGTCGTTTCCGCTTCGATCTCGGCGGCCTTTTTTTCGACGAGGCCGACGATGTGGTCGATCATGTCGGCGTCTTCGACATGGTGGTCGGTGACGCCCGACAGGTAGACCATGTGCTTGCCCTTGCCGCCGCCCGTCAGGCCGATGTCGGTCTCGCGCGCCTCGCCGGGGCCATTGACGACGCAGCCGAGGACGGAGAGCGACATGGGCACCTTGATGTGTTCGAGGCGCGCCTCCAGCGTTTCCACCGTGCGGATGACGTCGAAGCCCTGGCGCGCGCAACTGGGGCAGGAGACGACGCGGACGCCGCGGGTCCGGAGGCCGAGCGCCTTCAGCATTTCGAAGCCGACCTTCACCTCCTGCATCGGCTCGGCGGACAGGGAGACACGGATCGTGTCGCCGATGCCGGCCCAGAGCAGGCTGCCCATGCCGATCGAGGATTTCACCGTGCCGCCGATGAGGCCGCCCGCCTCGGTAATGCCGAGGTGAAGCGGGCAGTCGACCGTATCGGCGAGCTGCTGATAGGCGGCGGCGGCGAGAAACACGTCGGACGCCTTCACCGCGACCTTATATTCGTGAAAGTCGTGGTCCTGTAAGAGCTTGATGTGATCGAGCGCGGATTCGACGAGCGCCTCCGGACAGGGCTCGCCATATTTTTCGAGGAGGTTCTTTTCGAGGCTACCGGCGTTGACGCCGATGCGGATCGCGCAGCCATTCGCCTTCGCCGCGCGCACCACTTCCGCCACGCGGTCGGACGAGCCGATATTGCCGGGGTTGATGCGGAGGCACGCGGCGCCGGCATCTGCGGCTTCGAGCGCACGTTTATAGTGGAAATGGATGTCGGCGACGAGGGGGACGGCGGCCGCCTTCGCGATCAGCTTGAACGCCGTCGTCGATTCGACGTCCGGGCAACTGACGCGAATGATGTCGGCGCCGACGTCCTCACACGCCCTGATCTGGTCGATCGTCGCCCGCGCGTCGGACGTCGGCGTATTGGTCATGGTCTGGACGGTGATCGGCGCATCGCCGCCGACGGGAACGTTGCCGACCATGATCTGACGGGACTTGCGGCGCTCGATATCGCGCCAGGGACGAACGGACATGGGTTTTCTCGCGTAGGGAGAGGCGGAAGGTGCCGGGATAGATATAGGGGACTGGCGGGCCGGACCCAAGCCGTTCGTCAACAGCGAAAGGTCACACGAAGGTCACACATATTGCATGGTCGCAAGGCGTGTAGGTCACACGGGTCACACGCGTTTCGCATGCACGTCGCCGGCAGCGCTATCCGGCGAGGGGCAGTAAGGGGTGCGGCCATGGTCATATTGCAAGGATAGCAGACCGCTGTGCGATAGGAAAATTCAATCGTAGCAAGGCCTTCTTCGCAGTCGCTCCTCAAATCGTCCTCGTCATGCACATGCTGAAATCATTATCGGCATAATCGGCGAATGGCGGAC
>JBCCAC010000326.1:0-3139 GCA_039815015.1 Pseudomonadota bacterium
ATATGCATGTTAACGGAGTCTCTGCATGTCCGAAAGCGCGAAATCCAAACCCAAAACCGGATTTGTAGACCCCGAAACCGCGATGTCTCTCACCGGGCTAGAGTTCGTCGCCGGCATGGGCGACGGATCGCTGCTGATGCCCCCGATATTCGATGTGATGCCCGCCAAGGCGCATTCGTGGGAAGAGGGCGTCGCCGAGTTCCGCGCCACGCCGGAGCCGCGCTTCGCCAATCCGATGGGCTCGACCCACGGCGGCTGGATCATGACCATGCTGGATACGGCGATGGCCGTCGCCGCGCACAGCACCCTTGCGAAGGGCGAAAGCTACACGTCCACAGACACCAGCGTGCGCTTTGTCAGGCCGATCCCGATCAACGGCGATGAGCTGCGCGTCACAGGTCGGGTTCTGTCGCGGGGGCGCAAGATCATCACGGTCGAGGGTCGGATCGAGACCATCGAGACGGAAGGCGACGCGGGGAAGCTCTGCGCCACGGGCACCTCGTCCTGCATGGTCCTGCCGATGGGAAAACCCGCTCCGGCGGCTTAGCGCATGGGCCATATCCTCATTCTGATGCTCGCGCCCTTCGCCTTCGCCACGGGCGCCTATGTTTTCTCCGGGCTGCTCGGGCCCATGTCGGCAGATGTCGGTGTTTCCGTCGCCGCCGCCGCACAGCTGCAAACCGCGTTTACAATCGCCTGCGCGGTCGGCGGGCCGCTTCTGGCCATCGCGACGGCGCGGCTTGATCGCAGAAAGCTCCTTCTTGGCGTTCTCGTCTTTCTCGCCGTCGCCAACGCGCTTTCTGCTTTGACGCAAGGCTTTGGGATGCTGATGGGCGTCCGGATCGCGGCTGGTTTCATCGGCGCGCTGACCTTGCCCGTCGCCTCCGCGATGGCGGTCATGCTGGTCGCGCCGGAAAGGCGCGCCGTCGCCCTGGCGGCGATACTGGCCGGCAACTCGCTCGCTTTTCTTGTCGGGATCCCGGTCGGATCGTTCATCGGCGCGTCCTTCGGGTGGGCGTCGTCGTTCTGGTTCGCGGCGGCGCTATGTTTGGGCGTCGCTATCCTCATCCTCGTCCGGATACCGGCGACAGACGCGCCGCCGCGCCCGCCGAAGGATGCGATGCGGACCGCGCTACGCTGGCCCCTGACGGGCCTCATGGGGGTCACGCTGCTCGCATTCACCGCAACGTTTTCGACGGTTGGTCTGATCGGGCCGGTCGTCACGGCCTCGACCGGGCTGACGGGCGCGGCCATCGGTTGGATGCAGGCGCTGATCGGGATTGGGTCCATCTTCGGCCTCGCCGTCGGGGCTCGGCTGGCGTCGTCCGCCGAGCGGCCCTTGCCCATGCTCGTTGCCGGCATCCTCGTCACGCAGGTCATCTTTGGATACGCGATCCTATTTCCCGCGCCCGGGCCCGTCGGCGTCGCGATGATCGGCGTCGCCATCGCCGTCGGCGCCGCCTGCCTGTTCGCCTGCGCGCCAGTCATCCAGACGCGGCTTGGTGCGGGCGCGGGGCCTTCGGCGACCATCGCTTTCGCGTTCAACGGATCGATGATCTTCCTTGGACAAGGCCTCGGCACGGCGATCGGCGGCGCTGCGACGAGCCTGCTCGGCCTTTGGAGCGTGGGAGTTTCAGGCGCCGTCGTCGCCGTTTTCGGCGTTCTGCTGGCCACGCGAAATCTGACGATTTCCGGTTCAAGTCGGGTCTGAGCGGTTCGAACGTCAAAGGCGCCTACGAATAAGACCTCCCACTCTGCGCGTCGGAATGAATCCAGACCATCCGGTCCACGAACCAGACCTTTGGCCCGATGGTCAGGGAGAGACCGCAGATCGCGGCCCATGGATCAAGGATGACGAGCCCGTAGACGAGGATGACCGCTCCGGCGCCGGAAAGGGCGGTCAGAATGTAGGCCATGCGAACATGGTGTGCGGCGATCGGGACATTCTTGCGATTCAGGAACTGGCGCTCGCCCATCACGCCCTTCGCCGCCCAACTGTCCATTGTCTCAGGCGCCGCGAAGAGGCGCGGGTTCGCCCAGGTCCAAAGCAGGGCGAGCGCCAGAGGCCCAAGCGCCCACCAGCCGATCCACACCCGCGACCAGATCGCCAGGACGATCAGCGGCAGGCAGGTGAAGCGCGTGAACACGCTCCAAGGATTGGCGTGACGCGCCCAGGCGTCGTCATCCATCCCCATCAGACGTTCGGCCGCTTTGAAGACATCCGGTCGTTTCATTGCCAACACTCTCGATCTGCGTGTTCAGTCGTTCATGCTTCGCGTCAGAGGCGGCGTGCGTCCGAGGCACGTCTGAGCCCATCTATCCGGCGAACGGGACCTTCACAGCTTATTCCGATGATCGTAGAAAGCTCTTATGTCAGACCAGACCAAAGAGCTGCAACAGGCCGTCACCACCATCATGCGGGCCCTGAAAATCGCGGAAACCGAAGTCCAGATCGCGCATCGGCGGTTGAGCTTCCTGCCTGTCGACATCCAGACCCTGCGTTTCGTCGCGCAGCACCCCGATTGCCGCCTCGCCGACCTCGCCGGTTTCCTCGGCGTCGTCGCAACGACCGCCAGCAGCGTGGTGGACAGGCTGGTCGATCGCGGATTTGTCGCGCGGCGGCGGCCGGAGACGAACCGCCGGTCCGTCGCTCTTTCGTTGACCGATGACGGCGAGGACGCTTTCGCTCGCCTCGAGACGGAGGAGCGCGCAACCATGAAACTGATGCTGGAGGCGCTGCCCGAGGATGAGCGCGCGACCTTCGTGCGGCATATGTCACGGATCGCCTCAAAGGTTTCGAAATAACGAAACTTGTATAATACGATTTACGTATTAAATGTCTCCTCAGCAAGAGGAGACGGGCGCAATGCGCATTTTGAAGCGGATCGGCGGGCTGCTCGCGGCCCTTCTGGGTTTGGCGGTTGCGGCCGTCGCAGGTTGGCATGTCGCCGATCGCGCTCCCGCGGCCGCCGACGTCGCCGCGGAGGCGGAACCCTTCGACCTGTCGCGTCTGCTTGTGCTTGTAGACGCCGATATGGCCGCCACGGGCTATGCGGATGGGCGGCTTCATCCAATTGATGGCGCGGCGGACGTTCTGGTGACGATCGACGGCTTGGGCGCCGATGGTCCGCAACTTCGG
>JBCCAC010000403.1:0-2236 GCA_039815015.1 Pseudomonadota bacterium
CGCAGGCGCGCGAGGAGGCCTTTGCGACTCACTTATCCACGACCATAGCGTCGGCTGCCGCGTTTCTCGGCAACTGATCCGATCGCATACACACCCGTTTCATCATCCCGAGCGCAGTCGAGGGACGCACGGTATCGCGGCATCGACATGGTGCGTCCCTCGACTGCGCTCGGGATGAGGGAGATCATGAACGGCGTGGGCACGCGTACGGGCATTGGCGCTGGCGTGAGCACGAGCATGGAACGCAGCCCGTCATGGGGCCGCTACCCCGCATCGGCGAAATCGCGCACGGCGGCGCGGCTGCCGCCGATCAGCAGCCGGTCGGCCGCGGCGACGAACAGTTCGTCCGGACCGTCGGGCGCAAGATAGGCCTCCCCGCGCAATAGGCCCATGAACCGCAGATCGATGTCCTTGTCCGCCGCGATTGCCGCCATGGTGCGGCCGACATGGCGCGGCGGCGCCTCCACGAGCGCGACATAGCGGCCTTCGCGCACCTCCATGAAATCGACGATGCGCGGATTGTGCAGCCGTTGCGCGATATGCGCGCCCGCATCCTGCTCCGGAATGACGATGTCTTCTGCCCCGAGCGCCTCTAATATGCGGGCATGCTGAGCGTCGAACGCCTTGACGGTGATCTGGTCGATGCCGAGCGTCTGGAGGTTCATGTGCGCCAGCACGCTCGCCTCCAGATTGGAGCCGATGGCGACGATGGCGGCGTCATAGCTGCCGACACCGGCCTCGCGCAGAGCCGCTTCGTCGCGCGCATCCGCGATGACCGCCTCCGTCAATATGTCGGCGACCGGACTGACGAAACGCTCTTCGGTGTCGATACCAAGGACGCTGTTGCCATAGGCGACGAGTTCCTTGGCGACCCGCGTGCCGAACCGGCCGAGCCCGACGACCACGAAACTGCGCTTCTTCTTTGCCATGAATGCCCATTTCAAAGCGCATTGACGCGCTGCGCCAACTTCTACCTCTTGTTCAAAAAGGGGTAATGCGCGTGATGGTTCCCGAGCAGCAATATTATCTGAGGGGTCGCGCGGCGATCAGGAGCAGGCCGCCTGCGACCGCCACGTTCTTGACGAAGAGCGATAATTGTATCTGTGCCTCGCCACCTGTCAGCGCCCAGAAGTCATGGAACAGGACGTTCGCGCCAAGTGTGAAGGCCGCGAGCGCGAGCGCCGCTATCCGGTGGACCGGTAGCGCCAGAGCGATTGCAAGACCGCCGCCCAGCTCCAGCAGGATGACCAGCGGCAGCAGCAGCGCTGGCACAGGCAGCCCGCCACCCGCCATGTAGGCCAGCGTGCCCGCATAATCCGTTACCTTGTTGATCCCGGCGAGTATGAACAGCGATGACAGCAGCACTCGTCCGGCCATGGCGAGCGCAGGTGCGAACCGGTCCGATATCATATTGATTATCCCGCGACTTTGACGGGCGGCTCTGTGTAGCTCGCGGCGGCGGCGATGGCATCATCGGGCGCGGCGAGCATCGCCTTATACTGATCTTCGGGATAGGCCTGATGCGGTTTGTCCGGGTCGTAGGGCGGCTGGGCAACCGCACCGCCTTCGCCCGCATAGGGGTCCGGGTCGCGATAGCGGGCGGCCTCTTCCTCTGAAACGCCGATCCGTTCGAGGACTTTCGGATCGATCCATGCATCGCCATCGAGCGGCGCGCTGCCGGTCGCGATTTCCAGCGTCATGCGGTCGGGGCCGGCGAAATAGATCGATTTGCACATGCCATGGTCGATCGGGCCGATCACGTTGACGCCCTTCGTCCGGATACGGTCGCGCAGGTTGAGGAGCGCGGCCTCGTCGGCGACATTCAGTGCCAGGTGCTGCATGGTGCCGGGGGCGGAGGGGGCGGCGCCAGTGCCGGCATGGGTCTTTCCCATCTCGATCGGGATCGCGCCCGTTTCCGGCGTCTGCACGATGGAAAAATAGCAGTCGTCCGAAAGGTGCATGAAGGCGTGGAAGGCGCCCGGTACGCCGTGCATGTCGAAAATCGCGGCGAGGCGGCAACCTAGGACGTCCGAGAAGAAGTCGATGTGGCTCTTCATATCGCCGGACATGACCGCAATGTGATGGATGCCGGTCGCGCGGGCGCGTTCTGTCGATTGTGTGCGGTTCATGTCGCTCGCCTCCACGCTAACGCATTGTCAGGAAGGGAACCTACATGACCGACATCGTTCGCGAACCCTATGGTTTTGTCCATAAGGAGATCGAAGGGTTCAAGGAC
>JBCCAC010000118.1:0-7212 GCA_039815015.1 Pseudomonadota bacterium
ACCATGTTGCTGCAACGCCGTGCGTCCCTCGACTGCGCTCTGGATGATGACACTTTGTGGGACCTCATAAGCTGGACGAGCCAGCCCGACATGGGTGTGTAGCCATGTACGAACGCACGCGCCTCGTGGTTTGCGCCATTCCCCAACCCTGCTAACCGCTGACGGATATGCCGCCCGAACCGCTAAGCGCCGGCGGGTTCTTCGCCGACAAGAACCGCGCCTTCTGGATTCTGCAGGGCGGTGGCTGGGCGGCCTATCTCTTCCTGCGGACGCTCGGCGGGCTCGCCAATTCGATGGGCGTCGCCTTCATCATACCGACGATGATCGTGACGGCGACGGGCTTTTCGATCACGCTTCTGATGTCGGCGGCCTATCGCCGCATCATTCGCATGAAGCCGGTCTATGTCTGGTCGCTGACGCTGCTCGTCATCATGGTCGCGGCGCCGATGTTCTCGGTCCTGGAGGTCTGGGCGCACGCACGGTTCTTCTCGCAGGGGTACGAGCCCGAGGGGATCGAGTTCTTGGGCGCGATCCTCCTCGATCTCAGCGTTCTCGGGGCATGGACAGGCCTTTATTTCGGCATCAACTACTTCCTGCTCCTGGAAAATCAGGCGAAGCACATGCTGAAGGTGGAGGCGCAGGCGTCCGCCGCCAGTCTCGCCATGCTGCGCTATCAGGTGAACCCGCATTTCCTGTTCAACACGCTGAACTCGATCTCGACGCTGGTCCTCCTGAAGGACGAGCGCGCCAATGCGATGCTGTCGCGCCTCTCCTCCTTTCTGCGCTATTCGCTGGCGGAGGATCCGGGTTCCACGGTCACGCTGGCGCAGGAACTGGAAGCGCTGAAGCTCTATTTCGACATCGAACGCATGCGGTTCGAGGATCGGCTGCAGACCCGCTTCGACATCGACGAGCGCGTCAAGAATGCCTGCGTGCCGTCCATGATCCTGCAGCCGCTCGTTGAAAATGCCATCAAATATGCCGTCACACCGATGGAAGAGGGCGCGGAAATCGCCGTCATCGCGCGGCTGGTGGAGGGGAACCGCGTCTTCATCGACGTGGCGGACACGGGGCCGGGTCTGAACGCGAAGAAGCCCGCCTATGTCGACGGCGCCGGCGTCGGCCTGAAGAACGTCAGCGACCGTCTGGCGGAGACGTATAGCGGTGAAGCGAGTTTCATGCTCGCCGAACGGGCCGAAGGCGGCGTGGTCGCGCGCCTTGATATACCGTATGAAAATGACCGGGCCGTAACGAAGGAGGCCGCCGAATGACCATTCGAACCATTCTCGTCGATGACGAACCCCTGGCCGTCAAGGGGCTGCAGATGCGTCTGGAGCCGTTCGAGGACATCGACATCATCGCGACCTGCGCCAATGGCCGCGAAGCGATCCGCGCGGTGAAGACGCACAAGCCCGATCTCGTATTCCTGGATATCCAGATGCCGGGCTTCGACGGCTTTTCCGTCATATCCGCATTGCAGGACATCGAACCGCCGCTGTTCGTCATGGTGACCGCCTATAATGAGTTCGCACTGAAGGCGTTCGAAGCGCACGCGGTCGACTATCTGATGAAACCGGTCGAGGAAGACCGGCTGGCCGACACGATTGCGCGGGTGCGCAAACGCCTCGTCGAGCGCAATGCGGAAGCGGAACGCAAGCAGCTCAAGGACCTTTTGACCGAGGTCGCGCCCGAAGCCGCCGAAGCACATGCCGAAACCGGCTCCGCCGCCATAGATGCGGATCGATACGAGAAGCTGCTCAACATCAAGGATCGCGGGCAGATTTTCCGCGTCGACGTCGGATCGATCGAGCGGATCGACGCCGCCGGCGACTATATGTGCATCTATACCGGCGACAACACGCTGATCCTCAGGGAAACCATGAAGGATCTGGAAAAGCGCCTCGATCCGCGCCTGTTCCAGCGCGTGCACCGCTCGACGATCGTCAACCTCGATCAGGTGAAGGAAGTGAAGCCGCATACGAACGGCGAGAGCTTTCTGACGCTCGGCTCGGGCGCGCAGGTGAAGGTCAGCCGCTCCTACCGCGACGTCATTGCCCGTTTTCTGTAGTTTCTTCTCGTTCCGGAGAGAAAGTCAGACCCCTTCTAATCGCAGGGCAGACGCGCGCGGCGGGATGGGCTAACGGAGCGCCGCAACCCTCCGTAACGAAGGATCCGGGCGTCTCATGAATTTCGATCTCTCCGACACGCAGACCATGGTGCAGGACACGCTGCGCCGCTTCCTCGCCGACCGCTATGATTTCGAGACGCGGCAGAAGATCAGCCGATCGGAAGCGGGCTGGTCGCCGGACGTGTGGAAAGCCTTTGCAGAAGAACTCGGCATTCTCGCGGCCCCCTTCTCGGAAGAGATGGGCGGGCTCGGCGGCGGTCCGGTCGAGAACATGATTGTCATGGAGGAGCTGGGACGTGCGCTGGTCGTCGAACCCTATCTCTCCACCGTAGTCCTCGGTGGTGGCTTCGCTCGCGAAGCCGGCCGCGAAGACCTGATCGAGGGCATCATTGCCGGCGAGACCCGCTTCGCCTTCGCCTGGGCGGAACCGAAGGGCCGCTATGACCTTGCGCATGTCGAGGTGTCCGCAAACGAAAAGGACGGCGGCTGGACTCTATCCGGGCACAAGGCGGTGGTGCGCGATGCGCCCGCCGCGACCCACCTGATCGTCACCGCACGCACGTCGGGCGGCAAGACGGACGAAGACGGCGTCTCGCTGTTCGTCGTTCCGGCGGACGGCAAGGGCGTGTCCCGCCGCGATTATCCGCTGGTCGATGGCGGCATCGCGTCCGAAATCACGTTCGAGAACGCGCCCGTCGCCGACAATGGCCTACTCGGCGAAGCGGGTAAGGCCATGCCGACCGTCCGGAAGGTGGTCGACGAAGCGATCGCCGCGCTTTGTTCCGAGAGCGTCGGCGTCATGCGCCAGCTGCACCAGCTGACCATGGACTACACGCGGGAGCGCAAGCAGTTCGGCGTGCCGATCAGCAAGTTCCAGGTGCTGCAGTTCCGCATGGTCGACATGCTGCTGGAGCTGGAGCAAGCGCAGTCGATGACGCTGATGGCGACGCTGAAGCTGCCGGACCCCGCCGCGGTCGCGATGGCGAAGGCGAAGATCGGCAAGGCGCTGACCTTCTGCGGTCAGGAGGCGGTGCAGCTGCACGGCGGCAATGGCATTTCCGACGAATATGCCGTCGGCCACTATTTCAAGCGCGCGACCATGATCGAGGCCCAGTTCGGACCCACCGACCACTTCCTGCGGCGCTACGAACGGCTGACGCTGGCGGCGTAGGGCAACACGTTCCACCCCTGCGTAATCGCATACGGCCGCTGCTGCGGCTATCGTCCAAGGTAAGGTCTCCAGTCCAAGCCGGCCGCCATGCCATAGAGCTACGAATGAGCACCATGCTCAACAAATATTTTTTTGTTGAGCATGGTGCTCAACAAAGATATTCATGTTGAGCATGTCGGATATCGATAGACACTCGCAGGCAGCCCATGCCGCCTACATGGATCTTTTGCGTTCCCTGCAGGAAGAGGCAGTCTGCGATATACAGGGCACGCCTACACGGCTGGAGCGCAACGGACGCGGCTATTGGTACGATAGCTACCGCGTCGGCACGGCGAGTAAAAAACGCTATCTGGGGGAGGACACGGAGCGCCTTCGCGAACTGCTTGCTGCCGACCGCGATAAGCGGGGTGAAAGGCGCGAGCGTGAGCGATACCGTTCACGTCTCGTCCGTCTGCTACGTGCAGAGGGTTTTCTGGGAACGGACGCCGCGACCGGAAGCCTTTTGAACGCACTCGCGGCGCCGGGCGTATTTCGCTTGGGCGGGACGATCGTGGGAACTCATGCTTTTCGCTTGTACGAAGGCGAACTGGGCGTGCGTTATCGTTTTGATGATACTGCCCAGACGAACGACATCGACATCGCCAGTTTCGAACGTTTGTCGCTCGCGCTTAAGGATACGGTTTCAACATCTCTTTCGGACGTATTTTCCGACCTCGAATTCTCTCCTGTTCCAAGTCTGGACCGCCATAAGGTTTGGAAATGGAAACAGAGTCGAACTGATTTTCTGATCGAGTTTCTAACGCCGTCCTTCGATGAAACGGAAGGGCTTCGTCCACTTGCAGCGCTTGGTGTCGAAGCGCAGTCGCTGCATTATCTAAACTATCTACTGGCCGACCCCTTACAGGCGGCAGCGATCTATCGCAGCGGTGTGCTGGTCCAGATACCACGACCGGAGCGCTACGCCATTCACAAGCTGATTGTAGCTTCGCGCCGGCACGCAAGAAGCAACCCGCTCAAATCCCAGAAAGACCGCCGCCAAGCTGCATTTCTGATCGAAATTTTGGCGGAAGACCGACCCGGCGATCTTTTGGAGGCCCTAGAAACCGCGCGCGAACGCGGTCCGAAATGGCGAAAAAATATAGACGCTTCGCTCGCAAAAATGCCTGAGGAACGGGACCGGCTGGAGGCACTGTAACATCCCGCCGGTCCCCGCCTATTCAATTCCCCGTCGGAAAGCCGCGGTTCTTCAGGAGCGCTTCCACCTCGGGATCGCGGCCGCGGAACTGGCGGTAGGCTTCGGCGCGGTCGATCGCGTCGCCCGTCGCGAGGATGATCGACTGGAACTTCGCCGCCGTCTCCGGATCCCACGGGCTACCCGCCTCTTCAAACGCCGCCCAGGCATCGGACGCCATCACGTCAGACCAGAGATAGCTGTAATAGCCAGCCGAATAGGCGTCGGACGAGAACAGGTGGCTGAAGTGAGGCAGGCGGTGCCGCAGCACGATCTCCTCCGGCATGCCGAGTTCGGCGAGCGCGGTCCGTTCGAACGCATCGGCGTCGAAATCCGCCGGCGGGTTCGGGTTCATGTGCAGCTGCATATCGACGATGGCATCGGCGAGATATTCGACCGTCGTGAAACCCTGATTGAAGGTCCGCGCCGCTTCCAGCTTGTCGATCAGCTTCTGCGGCATCTTCTCGCCGGTCTGATAGTGCCGCGCGTAGGTGTCGAGGATCTCCGGCGTCAGCAGCCAGTTTTCATGCACCTGGCTCGGAAATTCCACGAAATCGCGCGGTGTGCCGCCCAGCGAGGGATAGTCGACGCTGTTCGAGAGCGCATGCAGCGCGTGGCCGAACTCGTGGAACAGCGTTTCGGCGTCGTCCAGACTGATCAGGACCGGCTCACCCTCGGCGCCTTCGGTGAAATTATTGTTGTTGGAGACGATCGGGTGGATCTTCTCGCCGTCGATGTTCTGCTGTGCGCGATAAGTCGACTGCCAGGCGCCGGAGCGCTTCTGCGCACGGGCGAAATCGTCGCGATAGAGATAACCGGCGTGGCTGCCGTCCTTGTTCGTGACGTGGTAGATGCGCACATCGGGGTGGAAGGTCGGATGCTGACCCGTGACCTCTTCGAACTGGAAGCCGTAGAGGCGGTCGGCCATATAGTAGGACGCCTCAATCATGTTGTTGAGTTCGAAGTAGTTTTTGAATTCGTTCTGATCGAGCGCGTAGCGGTCCTTGCGCACCTTCTCGGCATAATAGCGATAGTCCCAGGGCGCGATGGTGATATCCGCGCCCTCGGCATCCGCCAGTTTCTGCATGTCGGCGACCTCTTCCTCGACGCGCGCGACGGCTGGCGTCCAGACGCGCATCATAAGGTCCATGGCCTTTTCGGGATCGACAGCCATCGTATCGGCCATGCGATAATGCGCATGGCTGTCATAGCCGAGCAGCTTGGCGCGTTCGGCACGCAGCTTGACGATTTCGGCGATGAGGGCATTCGTGTCGTTCTCATCGCCATTGTCGCCGCGATTGACGAACGCGTTCCAGACCCGCTCGCGCGCGGCGCGATCGTCCGAAAAGGTTAGAAACGGGTCGACGGACGAACGGGTGTTGGCGACGGCATATCCGTCCATGCCGCCCTCTTCCGCCGCTGCGGCGAAGCTGGCCTTCAGCGCGTCGGGCAATGAGGCGACCGCCGTTTCGTCGACGGCAATCAGCTTGCCCTCGTCGGCAAGAACGCGGTTCGAAAAATCGGTGTTCAACTTCGAAAGCTCGGTATTGATCTCACCGACACGGGCCTGCGTCGTATCATCCAGCGCCGCGCCCGCCTGCACGAAATCGTCATAGCTCTTCTCGACGAGACGGATCTGCTCCGCCGTCAGACCGCTCGAATTGCGCGCATCATAGACGGTCTTGACGCGCTGAAAGAGGGCGTCGTTGAAGTTGATGCTATTGCGAACCTCGGCAAGACGAGGATTGACCTTCTGTGAAATCGCCTGGATTTCCGGTGTGTTACGGCTCGACACAAGCGTATAGAACACCGTTGCCAGACGATTGAGCGGCCGGCCGGCGCGCTCCATCGGGACCAGCGTATTTTCGAACGTCGGCGCGGCAGGATCGGCTGCGACGGCGTCCATGTCCGCCATCAGGCCGGCAATGCCGTCTTCGAACGCGGGCAGGAACAGCGCCGGATCGGTCTGGTCGAAGGGGGGCAGACCGCCGTGCGGGCCGTCCCATTCGGCGAGAAGTACCTGGTGGGCATCGGTCATGGCGGCACTTTCTGCATCGGTTTTGGCAACATCGGCGGCGGACTGCTGGGAAGACGCTGCGGTCGCGACCTCGGTCCCGGCGGTGTCAGCACAGGCGGTGAGAGCCAACGCGCTGACGCCGGCGATGAGATAGGTTTTCATGTCGGAAGAACTCCAGGCCCTTTGGGAAATCACATGTTCAATGTCGGGGCAGGTACGCAGGTTCCGCACACGAATCCCCGGGATGAATGTGCCTTAGCGATGCAGGCGCATTTTCGCGACCGCGATCGTCCGTTCGCCTCACTCCACGTCCGACTTGAAGCCCTCAGGCCGCGCGGATTTTCTCGGTGAAGCGCTCGTAAATTCCGCGGAAGGCGGCGCCGGTTTCCGTGACGGTACCGGCGGCCGACAGGAGCGCGCTCGACATGGTGCGCGTTTCGCCGGCGATGACCGTCACGCGCTCGGCAGCGCCAGTCACGGCGCGGCTGGCCTGCGCCGCCGCGTGCATCGCGCTGTTCATTTCGGAGGCCGCGCCGCCATGATCGGCAATGGTTTCGACGAGAGCGGCACTCCCCTCCCGATGGCGACAGGCATTTTCCTCGAGAGCGGCGATGCCGCCCGCAACGGTCGCAGCCAGTTCGTTGGCCGCATCGACGAGCGCGCCG
>JBCCAC010000067.1:0-9155 GCA_039815015.1 Pseudomonadota bacterium
AGATGTCGGGGCCATGATCTGCTACGAAGTCGTTTACCCCGAAGCGGCATCGTCCGCACCCCGGCCAGGCTGGCTTCTCAACCTGTCCAACGACGCCTGGTTCACCGACGAGGGTGCGGAAATGCACCTTGCCCAGGCGCGCATGCGGGCCATCGAACAGGGCCTGCCGATGGCAAGGGCGACGCCGACGGGAATTAGCGCCGTCATCGACCCTTGGGGCCGGATCACAGCGTCGCTCGGCCGGAACAGCGCCGGGCGCATCATCACACCATTGCCGACGGCGCGCGCCGCGACGCCATTCGCGCGTCTCGGTACGCCGCTGCCGATCGGATTGGCCCTGCTTTTCCTGATCGCGGCGTTTGCCATGGCGCAGCCGAGCCGGGTCGACGAGATGGGGCCTGCCCAAAGCTAAACCTGTCGTTTACCATCCGGTACCGATATGGACTGAGTTCCAGCCCGATCGGATGCAAGACCCATGCGCGAACCGGACCCCGTCGATGCCCATGTCGGCCGCCGCCTTGGCGAGGCGCGGACGATCGCGACGCGATCACGCGCCGCCGTCGCCAAGGCCGTCGGCATCAGCGCGGAACAGCTGCGCAAATATGAACTCGCCATCGACCGGGTCAGCGCGTCGCGGCTGTTCGCGCTGGCGCAGGAGCTGAAGCGCCCGCTCGACTGGTTTTTCAGCGGGCTCGAAGCCGCTCCGGGCGTCGCGGAGGAGCGGGCCACGCCGGATGACGGCGACGTTCATGCGCGGACGCGGCGCCTGATCGCCGGCTTTCGCGAACTCTCCGAGGATACGCAGAACGAGCTGCTGATGCGCGTCGAGGGGCGCGGCGAGGACATATAAGGCTAGCTTTATATCCCGCCTTGCACGGGCGTGGGACGGTCAGTAGAGGCGAGTGCAGATCCTCCCCCCGTATCCGTTCCAAAGGCGCTCGTTCATGACCCGCACCGACTATATCTTTACCAGCGAAAGCGTGTCCGAAGGCCATCCGGACAAGGTTTCCGACCAGATTTCCGACGCCATCGTCGATCTCCTGATCGGCAAGGATCCGGAAGCGCGCGTCGCCTGCGAGACGCTGGTGACGACCAACCGCATCACGCTGGGCGGCGAAATCCGCTGCGCCGGCATGGTGGACGACGATGACCGGATCACCGACGCGGGCAATGCCGAGATCGAAGCGGCCGCGCGTGATACCGTGAAGCGCATCGGCTATGAGCAGGATGGCTTTCACTGGCGCGACGCGACCTTCGCCAATTTCCTGCACGGCCAGTCGTCCGACATCGCGCAGGGCGTCGACGAGGGCGCGGACGGGTCGAACAAGGATGAAGGCGCCGGCGATCAGGGGATCATGTTCGGCTATGCCTGCGACGAGACGGAGCTGCTGACGCCGGCGACGCTGCACTATTCACACCGTATTCTGGAACGACTGGCGGCCGACCGTCATGCGAAGCACGTGGCCTTTCTGGAGCCCGATTCCAAAAGCCAGGTGACGCTGCGCTACGCGGACGACCGGCCGGTCGAGGCGACCGCCATCGTCGTGTCGACCCAGCACGCGCCCGGCTATCACGAAGGCGCGAAGGGCGAGGAACTCGCCGATCATGTCCGTGCCGCCTGCCGCGACGTGCTGCCGGACGGCTGGGTGACCGACAAGACCGTCATGCACATCAACCCGACCGGCAAGTTCGAGATCGGCGGCCCGGACGGCGATGCCGGCCTGACCGGGCGCAAGATCATCGTCGACACCTATGGCGGCGCCGCGCCGCATGGCGGCGGCGCGTTCAGCGGCAAGGATCCCACGAAGGTGGACCGTTCGGCCGCTTATGTGACGCGCTATCTCGCCAAGAACGTCGTCGCCGCGGGCCTCGCCCGCCGGTGCACGATCCAGCTGAGCTACGCCATCGGCGTCGCGGAACCGCTGTCGCTCTATGTCGATCTACACGGCGGCGGCGAGGTCGACCCGATGCGGCTGGAAGCGGTGCTGCCGCAACTGGTGCGCCTGACGCCGAAGGGCATCCGCACGCATCTGGGTCTCAACAAGCCGATCTATACGCCGACGGCGGCCTATGGCCATTTCGGTCGCGCGCCCGAAGGTGATCTGTTTCCCTGGGAAAAGACCGACCTGGTCGACGAGTTGAAGGCGGCGTTCTGACGCCGGGAAACGCGCTCGGGAGAAAAGCGTGAAGGCCGCTGCGCTCGTCAGTCGTCCCACCCGATCTCTTCGTCCCACTCATCCTCGTCGTCCCATTCGGCCGCCTCTCTTTCGGCCTCGTTTCTTTCTGTCTCGTCCCTTTCTGTCTCGTCCTTTGGCATCGCTTCGACTGCCGGAAAGGGGTCGATCGCCGCGGTGAGTTCAAAGGCGGGGGCGATGGTAGAGACGGAGTGCACCTCGCCGGCGCGGCGGTTCTGCGCACCGTTGTGATCGGCAGGCAGAGCCGTCCGCAATGGCGGTTCCGGAGTATCGGTGCCAGCCGTCATCGGTGTACCGGCAAAGGTGATGCCGCCAGCGCGCGGCGCCACGAACAGGCCGACGGCATTGGTGAAATCGGTGCGGGTTTCGCCGACGCCGGAGGCGGCCGTCGTCCGCGCGACCGGACCTGCACGAAGCCGGATGGACGGCTCGGATGCGGCGCCGGTCCCGCCCGCGCGCTTGCCGAGCTTCAGATGGACGCCCAGGCGCGCGCCGACGCCGTAAACCGGCTGGCGCAGATCGGCCTGGTGCGTGCTGATGCCGGGATCTTCCGCAGCGACGGCGATGTCGGCACCCGCAACGGTCGATGCCACCGATAGGAAAGCGAGTGCCAGAACATGTCGCATCGGCCTCGCCCCTTCCCTTTCGCCCCGTCCGGACCATGGCAGATGATCGCTACCGGAAGGTAAATGGCGACGGATGATTGGTCGGCGGGATCCGACGGGCTATGGCGGCCTCCTCATGCCCAGATCCGCACACCGCCCATGACCGCGCACAAGCCCGGCGATCCGACCACGCTCAATCGGCTCTACGGCCGCACCAAGGGACACCGGCTGCGCCCCGGGCAGCAGGCGCTGCTCGACGAGCTGTATCCGGCGCTCGCCGTGCCCGAAGAGGGGCCGATCACGGCGCAGGCCCTTTTTGGCGATGCCCGCCCCTTGCATTTCGAGATCGGCTTCGGCGCCGGCGAGCATCTTGCTTACCGCGCCGACCTGCTGCCCGATCATGGCTTCATAGGTGCGGAGCCGTTCGAGAATGGCGTCGTGGGTGCGCTGCAGCATGTTCGCGACGAACGGCTGACCAATATCCGCCTGTTCATGGGCGACGCGCTGGCGCTTCTCGATCGCGTGCCCGATGGCACGCTCGCCTTCGTCTACCTGCTCCATCCCGATCCTTGGCCAAAGGCGCGCCATGCCAAGCGGCGCATGATGAACCCCGGCCCGATCGACATGATCGCAGCCAAGCTGAAACCCGGCGGTATCTTTCGCATGGCGACCGACCATCCGGTCTATTGCCGCTGGGCGCTGATGCAGATGGCGGGTCGCATCGGGCCGCGCGGACCGTTCGAATGGCTGGCGGAAACGGACCGCGATTTTCGCCGTGCGCCGGGAGGGTGGCCGCTGACCCGCTATGCCGAAAAGGCGCTGCGCGAAGGCCGCGAGCTCTGGTTTTTCCAGTATCGTCGCCGGGATAGCGGAAACCCGTCGGATTCGGCCTGATCCATTTGCCGCCCGGCGATACATGCGCCAGTCTTCCCGGCCTTGAGTGTGCGAACCACCTCAGTGCTAAGGAATTCATGATGACCGCCAGACCAAAGCCATTTCTCCCAAAGCTAATTCTCCTGGCCGCCCTGCCCCTGACGCTTGCCGCCTGTGGCAGCGCCGGCTCCGTCGAGGAGGCCACGTCCGACACCGAGCTTTTTGCAGAGATGGATCAGGACGCGCTGCTCACCCAGGCCTCGCTGCCGATCGAGGCGGAGACGGACGATCTTTCCGACGAGGATTATGCCTTCGTCCCGCCGGCCGACCTCGACACGGGGCCGGACCGCGTTCTCGACGTTCCTAGCGAGATGGAAGGCATGGCCGCGGCGGTCGAGCTGGCACAGGCCGAGCTCGAAACCTTCGAGGACGCCATGGAGCGCGGTGACAGCGCCGCCGGCTATGCCGTGAAATTCGATCTGACCGGCGGCGACGAGACGAAGAGCCCGGAATATATCTGGGGCCAGGTCAGCGACCTGACCGAAGAGGGCTATATGGTCGTTCTGCAGAACCAGCCGATGGCCGAGGGCTATGCCTATGGCGACTTGGTCGAGGCGCGCGCCGACGACATCGTCGACTTCGCATATGAAGAGGACGGCGTACCACAGGGGCACTATACGACGTCGGTCATCCTGAAGATGATGCCCGCCGACGAAGCCGCCGCCTATCGCGAGGAAATGGGACTTTAAGCGACGAGGGTTAATGAGGGCCGATGAGGGCCATGCCTGCGAAGGCGGGATGGCCCTCTCGCCTCAACCCTTAGGCGTCAATGCCAGCAGGCGGCCATTTTCGCCGTCCTCCAGCACATAGATGGTGCCGTCGGCGCTCTCCTCGATCTCGCGGATGCGCTTGCCCATATCGTAGCGGGCGATCTCGCGCGGGTCGTCATTGAGCGCGACCTGCACGATCGCCTTCGAGGACAGGCCGCCGATCAGGCCGGTGCCTCGCCAGTCCGGATAGGCATCGCCGCTGACGATGACGAGGCCGGCCGGTGAGATGACCGGCGTCCAGTCGGCTTCGGGCGCGTTATAGCCATCGCCGGCGCTGTGATCCGGAATGTCGCGGCCGTCATAATGATCCCCGTTGGACACGCGCGGATAGCCATAATTGTCGCCCCTGACGATCAGGTTCAGCTCGTCGCCGCCCTTCGGTCCCATCTCATGTTCCCACAGCGATCCGTCGGCGGCGAAGGCGATGCCGAGCGGATTGCGATGTCCGAAGCTCCAGATCTCGGCGGTCACGCCGCCCTGGTCCGCGAAGGGATTGTCGGGCGGCACGTCACCGTCTTCGGTCAGCCGAATGATCTTGCCGAGGTTCATCTGCATGTCCTGCGCCGGTTCGAATTTCTGCCGCTCGCCGGAGGAGATATAGAGCATGCCGTCGGGGCCGAAGGCGAGCCGATGGCCGAAATGCCCGCGGCCGGTCACCTTCGGCGCCTGCCGCCAGATGATGTCCTTGTCCGTCAGCGCATGGACACCGTCCACCTTCGTGAACCTGGCGCGCATCACCGCCGCGCCGCGCGTATCGTCCTCGCCCGCCTCGACATAGGAGAGGTAGAGCGTGGCATTGTCGGCAAAGTCGGGGTGGAGAATGATGTCGCCGAGACCGCCCTGCCCGCCATAGTCGACGGCCGGCACGCCGCCGACCTCATGCCCCGAACCGTCCGCCTTCCAGTGCCGCAACGTCCCGGCCTGTTCGGTCACCAGCATGGATCCGTCGGGCAGGAAGGTCATCGCCCAGGGCTCGTCGAAGCGTGCGAGTTCCGTCGGCGTGAACGGGGTCGATGTCGCGGCTCCGGTCGCGGCGCCCCCCTCTTGCCCTTCCACCTGTTGCGCTTCGGCCTCGGCGCAGGCCGCCATCGCCAGCATTGGCAGGGCGAGAAGTGCGGTCCGGGCGGAAAAACGTGGCGACATGATGGAATCTCCTGAATTTCAAGCGCAGCAACAAGATCGTGAATGCGGCGCGTGCTTGCGGCCCATGGAATACGCCTCTATATGCAAAAGCACCTTCCACATGGCTAGCCTTCTGGAAGCTGGATCGGCGCCCGCCGGCCCGGCCCCGGCGGCACTTGGCCAGATGATTCGGAGCTGCGATTGGACATCGCCCGCCTTACGACGCTGATCGAACCGCTCGTCACCGCGCGCGGTTGGGAACTGGTGCGCGTCAAGATGACGACGGGCGAGATGGGCCGGACGTTGCAGGTGATGGCGGAGGATCCGGAGACGGGGCAACTGGTCGTCGATCAGTGCGCCGCGCTCAGCCGCGACATCTCGCACCTGTTCGACGAGGTGGACCCGATCGAGGAGGAATATAATCTCGAAGTGTCGTCGCCCGGCATCGACCGGCCATTGACGCGGCCGAAGGACTTCGCGCTCTGGGCCGGTCACAAGGCGAAGATCACGCTGATCGAGGCCGAGGACGGCCGGAAGAAGTTCGTCGGCACGCTTCTGGGGCTGGAAGGTGAAGCGGCGCAACTGAAGCTGGACGACGGCTCCGACCGGACGATGACCGTGCCACTTGACGATATTCACAGTGCGAAGCTCGTGCTGACCGATGAACTGATCGCGGCGACGCAGCCGCAGGTCCTGAATTAGAGGAACCCAGACCATGTCCACCGCCGTTACCGCCAACCGCGCCGAACTGCTCGCCATCGCCGATGCCGTCGCGCGTGAGAAGTCGATCGACCGCGGCATCGTCATCGAGGCGATGGAGGACGCCATCCAAAAGGGCGCGAAGGCCAAATACGGTCAGGAAAACGACATTCGCGCCAAGATGGACCCGGACACCGGCGAGGTTCGCCTGTGGCGCGTCGTCGAGGTGGTCGAGGCGCCGGAGAACAACTTCACCGAGATGTCCTTGGAAAAGGCGCAGGAACGGGAAACCGGCGCCGCGCTGGGCGATTTCATCGTCGACCCCCTGCCCCCGATCGAGTTCGGCCGCATCGCCGCGCAGGCCGCTAAGCAGACCATTGTGCAGAAGGTGCGCGATGCCGAGCGCGAGCGGCAGTTCGAGGAGTTCAAGGACCGCGCCGGCGAGATCATCACCGGCATCGTCAAGCGCGTCGAATTCGGTCATGTCGTCGTCGATCTGGGCCGTGCCGAAGGTGTCATCCGCCGCGACGAACAGATCCCGCGCGAGCTGCTGCGCGTCGGCGACCGCGTGCGCACCTGGATCAAGGACGTGCGCCGCGAACTGCGCGGCCCGCAGATCTTCCTCTCCCGCGCCGCCGGTGAGTTCATGAAGCTGCTGTTCGCGCAGGAGGTGCCGGAAATCTACGACGGCATCATCGAGATCAAGGCGGTCGCCCGCGATCCCGGCAGCCGCGCCAAGATCGGCGTCATTTCCTATGATGGCAGCATCGATCCCGTCGGCGCCTGCGTCGGCATGAAGGGCAGCCGCGTGCAGGCGGTCGTCCAGGAACTGCAGGGCGAGAAGATCGACATCATCCCCTGGTCTGAGGACGTCGCGACCTTCACGGTGAACGCGCTGCAGCCCGCCGAGGTCGCGAAGGTCGTCATCGACGAGGACGAGAACCGCATCGAGGTCGTCGTCCCCGACGAGCAGCTCTCTCTCGCCATCGGCCGGCGCGGCCAGAATGTCCGCCTCGCCAGCCAGATTTCCGGTCACCAGATCGACATCCTGACCGAGGACGAGGAATCGGCCCGCCGGCAGGAGGAGTTCACCAGCCGCTCCACCATGTTCATGGAGGAACTCGACGTCGACGAGACGCTGGCACAGCTGATCGTTGCGGAAGGCTTCTCCGAAATGGAGGAGGTCGCCTATGTCGAGAAGGAAGAGATCGCGGCGATCGAAGGCTTCGACGAGGATCTGGCCGAAGAGCTGCAGCAGCGCGCGAAGGATGCGCTGGAGGTGCGCGAACAGAAGGCACGCGAGGCGCGGAAGGCGCTGGGGGTCGAGGACGCGCTGGCCGAAATCGACGGGCTGACCGAGAAGATGCTGGTCACGCTCGGCGAGGGCGGCATCAAGACGCTGGACGATCTCGGCGACCTCGCCACCGACGAGCTGGTCGCCAAGCGCGACGGCGTCCTCAAGGATTACGATCTCGGCGAGGACGAGGGCAATCGCATCATCATGGCCGCCCGCGCGCACTGGTTCGAGGACGAAGAGCCCGCGCCCGCCGCCACCCCGGTTGAGGAGGTCGCCGATGCGACAGCCGCAACATGAGTCCGCCAGGGAACCGACACGTACGTGCATATTGACGCGTGAGACGGCGGCGCCCTCGGCGCTGATCCGTCTGGCGCTCGGCCCCGATGGCGAGGTCATGCCCGACCTTGCCGCGCGGGCGCCGGGCCGCGGCGCCTGGCTGGGCGTCGACGCGAAAACCCTGGGGCAGGCGCAGGCGAAAGGCCGGCTGAAGGGCGCGCTGGCGCGGGCGTTCAAGGGCGATGCGAAGCGCATTCCGGATAATCTGGCCGATACGATCGGCGCCGGGCTGGAACGGCAGGCGCTGAACCGGCTGGGGCTGGAGATGCGCGCGGGCCATCTGACGCTGGGATTCGAGCGCGTCCTGGCGGCGGCGAAATCGGGCGCGGCGCACCTCGTCCTGCATGCGAGCGACGCAGGCGCAGACGGGGCGGCGAAGATCGATCGGGCGCTTCGGCCCCGTGCGGGGGGCGCCACCACCTTGCAATCGGCGCCGGGGAAGGCCAAGTCGCTGCGACTGCCTGCGGACCGGGCGGCGCTCTCCATGGCGCTCGGCCAGGGAAATGTGGTACACGTCGCCGTGACGGACCCGGCGGCGGCGGTGCGGATCGGGGCGGCCACCGGGCGGTGGCAGGCCTTTTTCGGTCTTGTTGAGGATCATGACGAGCCTGTCGATCTCGAAGTTGAGACGGGCGCGGCGGAAGGTGTTGAAAGACAGGTATGAGCGACGAAAAGAAGACCCTGACGCGCAAGCCCCTCGGCCTCAAGAAGACGGTCGATGGCGGTCAGGTGCAGCAGCAGTTCAGCCACGGCCGCAAGAATACGGTCGTCGTCGAGCGCAAGCGCCGCTTCGTGCCCAAGAAGCCCGGCGAGGCGCAGCAGGTGAAGGAAGAGGCCGCCGCGCCACCGCCCGTCAAGAAAGAGGCGCCGCCGGCACCGAAGCCGCGCGCCGCGACGCCCAAGCGCGTGTCGGAAGCCGAGCAGACGCTTTCGCGCAAGGAATTGCAGGAAAAGCTGCTGCGCGAAGCCGAAGAGGACCGGCTGAAGCTGGCCGAGCAGGCACGTCGCCGCGAGGAAGAGAAGAAATCCGAGCGCGAGGAGCCAGCTGAGGAAATCGTAGAACTGGTAGGCGTTGGCATAGTGCCCGGCTGTTTGGCCGGATCTGTTCTGGTGGTTGGGATTCGCCCCTTTGGAAACGAGGAATTTTGCGATGGAGATGTTGCCGTTCTGTGCAGCAACAATGAGCATGGAGTTGCCG
>JBCCAC010000274.1:0-3871 GCA_039815015.1 Pseudomonadota bacterium
CGAGCGCGACGGTCGCACCTCGCTCAGCTCGGTCTCCACACGCAATACGTCGCCCGGATAGACGGGACGCAGCCAGCGCAGGCCGTCCAGCCCGGGCGAGCCCAGGCCGGCATGATCGCGCGTCTTCATATCGTCGACCAGCATGCGCATGGTCATGGCGCAGGTGTGCCAGCCTGGCGCCGACAACCGGCCGAAATGCGGTTTGGCGGCCGCCTCGTCATCGAGATGAAAGGCCTGCGGGTCGTATTTCCGCGCAAATTCGATCACCTCGTCCCGGGTGACCTCGTAACGGCCGAACGCATGCCGCGTGCCGACGACCATGTCTTCCAGATAGTTCATGGCGAGGGGGTTACCCGCGGACGCGGTCGATCGCTGCCTCTCCCTTTGGGGAAGGATGGGGTCAGACGTTGAAGCGGAAGTGCATGATATCGCCGTCGACGACGGTGTAGTCCTTGCCCTCCAGCCGCAATTTGCCGGCTTCCTTCGCCGCCGCCTCGCCGCCCAGCGCGACATAATCGTCATAGGCGATGGTTTCGGCGCGGATGAAGCCCTTCTCGAAATCGGTGTGAATCTCGCCGGCCGCATTCGGTGCCGTCGCGCCCTTCGGCGTCGTCCACGCCCGCGCCTCTTTCGGTCCGGCGGTGAAGAAGGTGATGAGGTCGAGGAGCGAATAACCCGCCCGGATGATACGGGTCAGGCCGGTTTCCGACAGCCCGAGATCGGCGAGGAACTCGGCGCGGTCCTCGGTGGCCATCTGGCTGATCTCCGCCTCGATGGCGGCGGAGATGACGACGGAAACGGCGCCCTCGGCGTCCGCCTTCGCCGCCACCGCTTCTGAATGCGCATTGCCGCTTGCCGCTTCGTCCTCGCCGACATTGCAGACGTAAAGAACGGGCTTCGCCGTCAGAAGCTGGGCGGTCTTCAGGACGCGGTGCTCTTCGGCGTCCTTGGGTTCGGTCAGGCGGGCCGGCTTGCCGTCGCGCAGCAGGCCGAGCGCCTGGCCGAGGACGGACGCCATGATCTTCGCCTCCTTGTCGCCCTGCGCCGCCTTCTTCTCCGCGGCCGGCACGCGCCGTTCCAGCGATTCGACGTCGGCCAGCATCAGTTCCGTTTCGACGACCTCCGCATCCGCCACCGGATCGACGCGGCCGTCGACATGGGTGACGTCGCCATCCTCGAAACAGCGCAGCACATGGACGATCGCGTCCACCTCGCGAATGTTCGCCAGGAACTGGTTGCCAAGCCCCTCGCCCGCCGACGCGCCCTTCACCAGTCCGGCAATGTCGACGAAGGCCAGCTGCGTCTGGATCACCTTCGCCGATTTCGCGATGTCCGCAATTTCGTCCAGGCGCGGATCCGGCACACCGACCTGCCCGACATTCGGTTCGATCGTGCAGAAGGGAAAATTCGCCGCCTGCGCCGCCTGCGTCTCCGTCAGCGCATTGAACAGCGTCGACTTGCCCACATTCGGCAGCCCGACGATCCCGCATTTGAAGCCCATTGGGTGGCCCTTTTCATCTGATTTGCCTGTTTGAAGGCCAGTTATCGAAGCGACGGATGACAAGTCCCAGCCAATTTGTCATCCCCGCGCAGGCGGGGATCCATTCGCGCCCGCGCTGCACATGAATGAAACGGTATGACCGTATGAACGCCGGGAATTACTATGTGTATATCCTCGCGAGCAGCCGCCATGGAACGCTCTACATCGGCGTTACAAATAATTTTGGAGCGCCGCATTTCGGAACATCGCCAGAAGGCGTTTCCGGGGTTTACGAAGCGGTACGATGTCGTTCGGTTGGTCTACTACGAGCACTGCACCGGTATCGACGAGGCAATCACGCGTGAGAAGCGCCTTAAAAAATGGCGACGGGACTGGAAAATCAGGCTTATTGAAGATCGTAACCCATATTGGGAGGATCTGGCGATTTCGATGCTTGGAATGCCTCCTGTAACAGCGGAATCTGCATTGAATGGATCCCCGCCTGCGCGGGGATGACAGTCTGGGACGTGATCACCCCAGCATCCTCAACGCGGCTCCGACATGGACCGCCCCGGGCCACCCTGGACCAGCCGGCGCGAATAGACCTCCACCGGCTCGCGCGTCCAACCCAGATGTTCGTAAAAGCCCGCGGCCGGATTGCCGTCCCGCACCATCAGTTCGACTTTCGGACACCCCTCGTTCCGCAGCCAGTCTTCGGCATGGGCGAGCAACTTTCGCGCATATCCCCTGCCACCAAAGCCAGGGTCGACGGCCAGATAATAGATCCACCCGCGATGACCGTCGAACCCGGCCATCACCGTGGCGACGGGCCGTCTTTCCGCCATCATCAGAAATATGCGCGCCGTCGCCGTCTGAAGCGCGCGGTCGAAATCGGCGACCGGGTCGTTCCAGGGACGAATGAGGTTCGTGATGCGCCACAGCTCGATGACCCGCGCGCGGTCATCGGCGTTCGCCGCCCAGATGGTCACGTCCGCATCTTCGGCGCAGGGTCGGCGATGGTGCGCGGTTGATCGCCCGGCGGCGGCAGCGTGTAAACGTCGCGCGTCTTTCCATCCGGAAACGCGCATCGTTCGGTGATCCGCCCGCTAAGTTTGACCGCCAGGTGCCGCGCCGCTTCGTTGTCGTCGTCCATATGCGTTTCGACTGCGGGCCAGTTCCACGTCCCATAGGCAAACGCGACGACGGCCTGGGACGCCTCGAACGCGAATCCCCGGCGCCGCGCCGCAGGGACGATCCACCAGGTCAGTTCGTGGCGCGGCCAGGATTCGGGCCAGACAAGCCCGCTTCCGCCCACCATTTTCCCTGTCTCGCGCTCGATAACGGACCACATGCCGAAATCGCGCAGACCCCAATGGCCAAGATCGGAGGCAAGCCGCCGCCACGCGAACCCGGCGTCCTGCGGACCACCATAGGCCGCCGATGCCGCCGCGTCGGCATAGAAATCGCGATAGACGGGATAGTCGGACAGTTCGGGCGCCCGCAGGTGCAGCCTCTCCGTCTGAAGCTCGGGGATCTCGATACTCACCCCCGCATCCTCAACGCCACATCCGACATGAACCGCGCCGGATCGCCCTCGGCCAGCCAGTGCGCTTCGGCCGCCACCGCGCCCAGCATGGCGGCCAGATCGTCCATCTCCGCCTTCGCGAAATTGCCCAGCACATGGCCGGTCACCCGGTCGCGATGTCCCGGATGGCCGATGCCGAGCCGGACCCGCTGAAACGCCGCGCCGATGTGCCGGATGGTCGACCGGATGCCGTTATGGCCCGCCGCGCCGCCGCCCGTCTTCACCTTCACTTTGAACGGCGCCAGGTCGAGTTCGTCGTAAAGGACCGTGACATCGGCGGCGGGCGATTTGTAGAACCGCATGGCCGCGCCGATCGATTGACCGCTTTCGTTCATGAAGGTCTGCGGCTTCAGAAGGATCAGCTTCTCGCCGCCCAGCCGTCCGGCCGATACCAGACCCTGAAAACTCTTCGTCCACGGTCCGAAGCCATGCATGTCGGCGATGGCGTCGATCGCCATGAAGCCGACATTGTGCCGGTGGAGCGCATATTTCGCGCCCGGATTTCCCAGCCCTGCGAAGATCCGCATCGCGTGTCGGACACGGCCGGGTGACGGCGGCCGAAGCGCACCGCCACCCGGCCGTGGCGATTACTCGCCGTCCTCGTCGCCGTCGGCGGACTGCGCGGTAGTCGGCACCTCGTCGGCGGCGGGCGCTTCTTCGCCCTCTTCGGCTTCGTCTTCCTGGCTCTTCAGCGCGGACGGTGCGACGATCGTCGCGACGGTGAAGTCGTGATCGCCGAAATCGACCTCGACGCCCTCGGGCAGCGCGACCTGGCTGATGTGGATCGAATCGCCGATCTCCAGCCC
>JBCCAC010000302.1:0-3402 GCA_039815015.1 Pseudomonadota bacterium
CCTGACCATCGCCGCCCGGCCGCGTGACGGCGATCCGCTGTCCGGTCACCTCCGTAGCGGCACGGCGGTCGGCATGATCGGCATCCAGTTCGCGACGCGGCGGCGTAACCGCATGAACGGGATCGTTGCGGAGGCCGGCGCGGATGGACTGACGCTTCACACCACGCAGGCGTTCGGCAATTGTCCGCAATATATTCAGGAACGCGTCTGGCGTCGTGCCGAAGCCGCCGCCGAACCGTCGCGGCGGGATGACCGGCTGGACGAGGGGCAGGCGGCGCTGATCGCCGCCGCGGACACCTTCTTCATCGGCTCGGGCACCGAAACGGATATCGAGGCGGGCGGCATGGACGCCTCCCACCGCGCCGGCGCGCCCGGCTTCGTTGAGATCGTCGACGATCGCACCTTGCGTTTTCCGGACTATGCCGGGAACAATTATTTCAACACGATCGGCAATCTCCTCCGCGACCCACGCTGCGGCCTGCTGTTCGCCGATTTCGCAAGTGGCCGTCTTCTCCATCTAACGGGGCGGGCGCAGGTTGAATGGGCACCGGATACCACGCGCTTCCCGGGCGCAAGGCGGCTGATCACCGTCGCCATCGACGAGGTCATCGACCGCCCGGCGGCAACGGCGTTGCGCTGGCGCCCTGCGGAGGACGACCGGCGCGAACTGGAACTCGTCCGCCGCGTGCGCGAAAGCGACGACACTGTCTCCTTCTACTTCGTGGCAACGGACGATCGTCCGCTCGCGCGCTTCGAGGCCGGACAGCACCTGCCGATCGAAATCGAAGACGCCGCCACCGGCGAGACGCTGAAACGCACTTATTCCCTGTCGAACGCGCCCGGCGATCCGCATTACCGTATCAGCGTAAAACGGGCGGAGAACGGCCGCGTCTCCAACCTGCTGCATGATGGTCTCCACCCCAGCGATCGCATCGCCGCGCGCGACCCGGCGGGAGACTTCATGATCTCCTGCGACCGCTGCTCGGTGGTCCTCGTCAGCGCGGGCATCGGCATTACCCCGATGCTCAGCATGTTCCATGCGCTTGCCGCCGAGCCCGCCCGTCGCCGCGTCTGGTTCCTGCACGGCACGCAGAACAGAGACACGCACGCGCTCGGCAAAGAAGTCACCGAAATCGCCGCCTCGTGGCCGGAAACGAAGGTGCTGACCTTCTACAGCGACCCCGGCGCGCGCGACCGAGAGGGCACCGACTACACTGCCAAAGGCCGAATAACCCCGGACGACCTGGCCCGCCTCTACCTACCCTCGGACGCGCACGTCTTCATGTGCGGCCCACCCGCCTTCATGCGGTCGATGATGGAGGCGTTCACCACCTTGGGCTTACCTGCGACGCAGATCCATTTTGAGGATTTCGGCCCGGCAGGGTGAGGGAGGCGAAGGACCGGCAGCGTCTCACGCTGGCGCGGGGGGGGGGGCAAATGCTCGACCCGTGATAGGATGATCGTCCGCTTTCGATCCTAATAGCAGAAATTCCTGTGGGCTGTTCGATATCCCAAAGCGGTCATATGCTAGCGAGAGAATGCCGCTCTAGCGCGCGTTCAGCTATCGAACCGATTCTTCGCAAGCTCGCGAGACGATCGCTACTGCTGTCCGCCGAGAGTTCTTGGATATCTAACACGAGTGCAGGGTCTACTCCGAAATTTTGAGCTGTATCGAAAAAAACGTCTTCATCCCATTGCTGTCCGTTTCGAACACGTGCGAAGAATAGCTTATTCAGATCATCTAAGTTTCCGGCCCCGGTTTCATGCAGTTGTTGGTCCAAGGCCAGCCACACAAGAAGGCCGCATTGGTAATGCAGATCGAACTTCCCCTCTGCCGTTGCCATACTAAGTGCGGTCTCGCTCATACCCATTTCGCACGCTCGGAATGCCTGTTGCCCACGTTCCACAGCGTAGCTTCGCTTTTCATCTTCTTGGCTAAAGAGGCTCAGCGCTGCCATCGCATCGGCGCCGCCCTCATGTATCCATGCGGCCGTGGTGTCGAATGCGCGGATACCGGCACCATCCTGTTGAAACAGATGCGCGGCTTCATGAGCAAAGAACCAATCCAGCCATAGGGGCGATCCTTCGCTCGCCCGCTTTTCTGCGTCTTCACCATCGAAATGCATGAAGATCTGTCGTGGTAAGGTCCCGCCCTGTGTCGAGATTCCGCCGCGCGGTTCCGGCCGTCCATCGATCGAAACGTAGAGTTCCGGGGTAAAGGATAACGGTCCGTAGATCTTGCTGAAATACGCTACCGCCCGCGGCAGGGAGCTTATCAGGTGCGAGCGAACGTCCTCTGGCAGTCCCGGATCGATGATGGCGATAAAGCCGTCGGATTCTACCGGTTCAAGCGTGCCAACGAAAATATTGGTCCCGCTATTTTCGCTTATGAAATTCGCCCGCTCAGCGAGACGTTGACCTCCAATCCCGACCGTCGCTCTCTTAGCGGAGATCGTCATCGGAAGCGAAAGGGGCGCTTCGCAGGGAGCTGCGAGGCAGACATGAAATTGCCCTGAGTGGATCAGCGTGCCGCCGCGACTGAACGGCGAGAAGGGCGCGTAGCTTTTCGGAAGAGCACGGTAGTCGATGGGAATAGTAAGTTCGACGTCGTGGAACGGTCGGCCATCACGTCGCTCCAGTCGTTCGCCTTTGCCGTCGGATACCCACCGAAAGGCCGGGTCGTTAGGCTTCCAGGTCTCAGATCGATAGCCATCGAGTTCATGCTCATAATACAGCGCGTTCGCTGTCTCCCGCAGCGTATATTGAATGAGCAGCTTCTCATCCGGCTGGAGACTTATTGATAGCTCGATTGGCGCAGGTCGCTCGAGCATGGCAGGTTCGTTTGTTGCGCAACCCAACATCGCGACTGCTGACAGGAACAAAAAACAGGTACTTTTGACAACTGAGACCATGGAAATCTCGCTAAGATCGATTGCCCGTAAATTTCGCAGAATTTTTTTTAATGGATAGATGTTTGTACGCAGGGCATCCCAGAAACCGGACGATCTGCTTTCCACCCAATAGCGGATAGGCATCCCACGCCAGCCGCCTCGCAATCCACCCTTCAAAAATAGGAAATCTTCGGCGACACTCTCGCCATGGATCGCGCCTCCGAACATATTAGGGTCACACATTCCTATTCAAAGCCACGGCTCACTTCCATAATTTCAGGCACTTGCCCGAAAACATGTCTCGAAACGCGTGTGACCCTTGTGAACCGGCAGCCTTCAGATCGCGCCGTCCACCGGTTCGATGTCCGCCCCTCTCAGCGCCGCCATCAGGCGCTCGGCAGCGTCTCCCAGCACGCCCTCCTCTCGTGCCCGTATGACGAAATTGGAGCCGACCTTGCCCTCGCGCCAGAAGGGGTAGCTGCCGATCTGGACGCCGGGCTTTTCGCGTTCG
>JBCCAC010000176.1:0-5539 GCA_039815015.1 Pseudomonadota bacterium
CCTGCCCCTCGGCGGAACGGCGACAGGCCGGCTGACCTATGCGGCATCGACGGATGCATCTCCGCGCGCCAGCATCCGTCTGGCGATCGATCGCTTCACGCGGCAAAGCGGCGTCCTTGCCCGACCCGTCGATATGGCCGTAGTCGGCCGCCTGGCGGACGGCCGTGCGGCCGTTCGCGCCGGCCTCAGCCGCGGCGGCCAGATGCTTGGCCGGTTCGAAGCGCGCCTGCCGCGCCTGCCGGCACTGACCGCCGCGGACCCTACAGGCGCCATTCTCGCGACGCCCGTGCGCGCCAATCTCGATTATGAGGGGCCAGCAGAGGCGGTCTGGCCACTCGCCGGCATCGAGGCGATCAGCGTCAACGGTCCTATCCTTCTCGATGTCGACATTGCCGGTCTCGTCGGCGAACCTCGCCTGACGGGAACGCTCTCATCGGACGCGCTCGCATTCGAAAGCGTCGCCAGCGGCACGCGCATCGAACAGATCGACCTCGCCGGCCGGTTCACCGGCTCGCAACTGATCCTGGAGCGATTCCAGGGTAGCGACCCGGCCGGTGGCGGTATCAGCGGGTCGGGGACGGTCGACCTGTCGCTGGCCCGCGGCTTTCCGATCGACCTCAGCCTCCTGGCCGACAACGCCGCACTCATCGACATCGATACGCTCGATACGCGCGTCAGCGGCCCGATCCGTATCGCCAACAGCCCGGAGGCGGGCGCGCGCATCGCTGGCGACCTCGATGTAGAGCGTGCCCGCTTTCAGCCGGGCGCAACGCGCGCGGAACAGGTGCCGGGCCTGAACGTCAAGGAGGTAAACGCGCAGCTCGTTCGCGCGCGAATACCGCCGCCCGTGGCGACACCCTGGCGTCTCGACGTCGGCGTGACGGCGAACAATCGCATTTTTGTGCGCGGCCTCGGTCTCGACAGTGAATGGAGCACAGCCCTGCGCCTGGGCGGCGATGTCTCGACCCCGCGCCTGACCGGCCGGGCCGACCTCATTCGCGGCGAGTATGATTTTGCCGGCCGCCGGTTCGAACTGGCGCGTGGTGAGGTTCTGTTCGGCGGCGACTTTCCGCCCGATCCTGCGCTGAACATCGATGCCAATGCCCGCGTGGAGGGACTGACCGCGACGATTTCGATCCGCGGTCTGGCTTCGCAACCGGAAATTTCACTCTCGTCCATTCCCGCGCTGCCCGAAGATGAAATTTTGGCGCGCGTCCTCTTCGGAACGTCGATCACGGCGCTGTCCGCACCGGAAGCGGTGCAGCTCGCAGGCGCGGTCGCGGCATTGCAAAACGGCGGTTCCAGCGTTCTCGATCCAATCGGTTCGGTCCGCCGTGCGATCGGCGTCGACCGACTGCGGATCGAAGGTACGGAACGCGATGGCGCGCGCGGGACCGGTATCGCCGCCGGCGAATATCTCGGCCGGCGGACCTATGTCGAAGTGTCGACCGATACCGAAGGCGTCGCCGCGACCCAGGTCGAATTCGCGCTGACGCGCGCCTTCGCCATTCTGGGCCGGGTCTCGTCGTTCGGCGGCAGTTCGCTCGGCGTTCGTATCTCTACCGACTATTAAGTCAGCAAGGCCGACACCTTACGCGCTGAACTTGCCTTCGCGAACGAAGCAGCCGACCTTCTCAGCCTTCAGGGCCTCGCAAAGCGTACGGGCATCCTCGGCATTGTCGAACCGGCCGACCGACAGGCGGAAGTAGGTACGGCCATCGACATCGGTCTTCGAACGGATCGGGCGATAGGCCGACAACATGTCCGCCTCCGACTTCAGCACGCGCCAGTTCTCGGCGACCCATTCCTTGCGGTCGTAGGAGCCCAGCTGCACCAGCCAGTTGCCCGAACCGGGCTCCGGCAGCGCAACGGGTGTCGGTGCTTCGGCGACGACCGGCTCGGCGACGGGCTTGGTTTCGGATTTCGCGGGCACGTTTTCGCTCGTCGTCACCGGCTGAGGCGCCGGCTCCGCACGGATCACGGGATCACGCGGCGCGACGTTCAGCGTGTTCGCACGCACGAGACGCGCGGGCGGGACCGCGATGCTCGCGACCGGTGCAGGTACTGATGCTTCTGCCGGGACCGCCTCGGCAACCGCGACCGCGACCTGAGTTTTCGGTGCTTTCGGGGTGGCGATCGGGATGTCGAGCGTGACCGCAGCCGTCTCGATGGACGGTTCGGCAACGACCGGTGTCTCGGCAATGTCGGTGGTGAAACCGGGCGCGCTCGCATCCGCGACCTGAACGTCGGCCGCGGGGGCGGCGACCCAGGCGAGATGAACGGGACGCCCTGCGTCCGTCGACGCCGGCGAAATCCGCATCAGCTTGGTCGTCCGTGCAGCGGCGTCTGCGGCCGCGGCCAGCGCGACCCACTGACCGACCCGTTCTTCGACGGCCGGCGGGGCAAGATCGATTGAGGCGGTCAGACGCGCGGCCGTCCAGTCCCCGGACATCGCCTGCGCCAGCGCAAGGTTCTGCCGGGTACGTGCAGTCGACTCGCCGGAGCGGACCGTTGCTTCCAGAAGGGCCTGGCCGCGCTCATGCTCGCCCAGAAGGACATAGGCGAGGCCGACATCAGCCGCTCGCGCCGGATTCAGTTCCAGACGGCCCAGAAGCGCGCGCGCCTTGGCACGGTCGTTATTGGCGAGCGCGGTCAGCGCGGCACCGAAGACGTGGTTATCCGCGTCAGGTTCCATGGCGAGGAGATCCTCGAACGCCTCGGCAGCCGCGCGAAAGCGACCGGCGGCGAAATAGGACTGCGCCAGCGTCTTGCGCGCGCCGATGTCGGTCGGGTCGATCGTGACCGATTGTTCCGACAGTTCGATCGCCGCGGCCAGCTGCCCCGCCAGACGTGCCGCTTCTGCTTCGACAGCGAAGCGATCGCCTGCGACGGAAATCTGTTTCGCGCGCCGCTCCAGCAGTGCCCGCGTGTGAACGGCCTCGTTCAGTTTCGCGACCGGTGACGGCGCGGTCTGCGCGCAGGCGGCAACGATAAGTCCGCTCGACACGATGGCTGTGGTGGCGACGAGCCTGGCCCCAATGCTCGGCATGATATGCTCCTTACGCGGGAAGATCTGGAAAATGCTTGGCGAGATATTCGTCGAGCGCTTCGACGACGAGCTTCTGCGCGCTCTTGTGCGCGAACGCCGTGGCGAGACGCAGACGCAGATGCTGAGCCTTGTCTAGACGCAGGGTGAAGGCGGATTTCGCCTTCGATCCGGGCGCGGCGCGCTGAACGGGTGGTGCCTCACGGCGCGGCGGTTCCGGAATGGACAGCGCATCCTCGGGCTCGCTCTCGCGCGCCAGACGGGCGAGGAACGCGCTCTGCTCGGCGTCCGCCTCGACATCGGTATCGGTATCGGTATCGAGATTGACGTTCACATCACTGACAGCGACATCGGATACGGCATCATCGCCGTCGATCTTTCCGACGAGATCGCGCTGCGCGACCACGATCGGCGGTACCGGCGCGCCATTCGATTCGATTTCGGCGGGCACCGCGCGCACGGCCTTCGCAGGCTGCGCGCCTTCGCCATCATCGGACGGCAATAGGGTCGCACGCTGCTCGGGCGTCAGCATTTCGGAGCCCATATCGTTCCAGCCGCAATCATCGTCGGCGGCCGTGCTGTCGCCCTCGTCGAAACGAAAGGCCTGCGGTCGCATCGCCGGCTTCGCGCCGCCCTTTCGGGCAAGCAGGCTGCCCGATAGCGAGCCGAACGCGTTTTCCTGAACCATCATGATCTCCCGCGCCCCGAACTAGACTGCGGCCTTGCGACCAAAGCCGCCGGCGGCGCGCGGACGAACCGCCGCGGCCGCAACGGTTGGCGACTGCCCCGGTGCGTTGAAAATCGTCCGCCGGAAATTCCGCTCCAGACGGTCGGCGACGTAGGTCCACAATTCCTCGATCTCGGCGGCGGACCGGCAGGTCGGATCGACCTCCATCACGGTACGCCCGTCGATCATGGAGGCGGCATAGTCGGTGCGATGATGCAGCGTGACCGGCGCCAGCGTGCCGTGCTGCGACAGCGCGACGGCCGCCTCATAAGTGATCTTCGCGCGGGGTGTCGCCGCGTTGATCACGAAGATCAGCGGCTTGCCGGCGCGGTCGCAAAGATCGACGGTGGCCCCGGCGGCGCGCAAATCATGCGGGCTCGGCCGCGTCGGAATGACGACCAGTTCCGCGACCGAAAGAACGCTCTGGATCGCGACGGTAATCGCTGGCGGCGTGTCGATGACGGCAAGCTTGAACCCCTGCTGGCGCAGCGATTCCAGGTCGGTCGCCAGCCGTGCGACGGTCGTCTGCGCAAAGGCGGGCGCATCGTTCTCGCGCTCGTTCCACCAATCCGCCAGCGATCCCTGCGGATCGATGTCGATCAGGACCACCGGCCCTGCCCCGGCACGCTCGGCCTGGACGGCGAGATGCCCGGAGAGCGTGGTCTTGCCCGACCCACCCTTCTGAGACGCAATTGCCAACACTCGCATTCGTCAGGACCCCAATCAATGAACCCGTGTTCGAGAGCTCTATTGGCCCGGCGCCACCTAATTTTCGGTAAAGGATAGTTTTGGTACCGGTCATGGTTCATTGCGGCGGCGGTGGCGGGGCGTTGGATCCATGACGTACGTAACAGGTTCTTATGCTACGTCCCGCTATGCAGGCGCGTGATGGAATTTCGGGGATTGAGATCAGATCGATGTTGCGTTTCGTCATCGCCGCCTGCGCTGTAACTCTCGCCTCGGCTACACCTGCCACCGCAAACGTGGCCGACGGCGTCGAGAAATGGCGCTCGGGACAATATAAGGAGGCGGTCATGCTGTGGCTGCCGCCCGCGGCGCGCGGCGACGCGCATGCCCTTTTCAATCTCGGCCTGGCGGCCAGGCAGGGTCGTGGACTGCCGAAGGATTTGGCGCGCGCGGAAGACTTCTTCCGCCGCGCCGCGGCGAAGGGGCACAACCCCGCCCGCACCTATCTGGGCATTTTTCTCGCTCGGCGCGGCGAAGATGCGAAGGCGATAGACCTCTGGCGGGAATCGGCCGCGGCAGGCGATGCGCACGCACGCTACATGCTGGGAATTCGCCTCTTCAACGGCGATACCATCGCGCGCGACTGGCCGCGCGCCTATGCTTACATGCTGCTGGCTCGCAATACCGGGCTGCGCCAGGCGACCAAGGCCCTGACCCGCATGGACGCGAACATGCCGCCCGCCGATCGCGAGCGCGGCCGCGCCATCGCCGACCAGATCCTGAACGGAACGGCCGGCAGCGAGAATGTCGAACTCGCCGAAGCGATCGTCGACGGGAAAACGGACACCTCTGGTGCCGCCGTCACCGATACGCAGGAAGACCCGGTTCCGGCGATTACGGACGATTCGCCCCCGCGCATCGCGGCGGCGGTGCGCGCGGCAGAGATACGCGATGCCGGCGAAACGACGGAGACGGGCGATCGGGCGGCCGTGGAAACACCAATCGAGATACAGGCGCCTCCCGTCCCCCAGGCCGAGCCTCCCGCAGACGGTCCCCGCCGACACCGCGTCCAGCTGGCC
>JBCCAC010000164.1:0-6116 GCA_039815015.1 Pseudomonadota bacterium
TGATCGCCCGTGCCTCCGGTTCCCAGAAGCCGTAATATTTGCCGTCGCGGACGATACGCACGGCGAGACCGCCCTTGCAGGAGGTAAGCGGTCCGCCGACCTCGCCGATCTCGACCTGACGCTCGACCAGCTGCACGCGGCCGGACGCGACGATCAGATCCTGCACATAATCGACCACATGACTGCCCGTCGCGGCGCGGGCGAGGAGGTGGCCGCCGAGCGCGACGGGATTGATGACCGTCTCGGCACCGGCCTTCTTCACCAGCGTCTCGTTCTCCTCCGATTTGATGATCGCGCTGATCTTGATATCGGGATTGAGCTGGCGCGCCGACATGACGAGGAGCGCGGAGGTATCGTCGCGGCCGCCGCAGGCGACGAAGCTGACGGCGCGGTCGATATGCGCCATCTGCAAGGTGGCGTTGCGGGTGGCATCGCCCTGCAGCGTGGTGCAGCCCGCATCGAGCGCATGTTCGAGCGCGGCCTCGGACGGATCGATGACCAGGATGCGCGCCGGATCGATGCCGTTCTCGGTCAATTCGTGCACGGTCGCCTGTCCCGTCGTTCCGAAGCCGGCGACGATGAAATGGTCGGCGAGATTCTTCTGTACGCTCCGCATGCGCCATTGCTCCCAGCTGCGCCTTACCACGAAATTGTAGGCCGTCCCGATGAAGAGCAGCCAGATGAAAAGGCGAATGGGTGTTACGACGAGCGCATCGAACAGCCGCGCCTCGTCCGACACCGGTGAAATATCGCCATAGCCGACGGTCGAGATGGTGACCGCGGTGAAATATATGATGTCGATGAAGCTGATGACGCCATCGGCGCCGTCGACCAGATCTTCCCGGTGATACCAGTGACCGAAGACCGCGATGAGGATCAGGCCGATGACCACGCCGCCGCGCAGGAGGAGGTTCCCCCACGGGCTGATCCGGTCGGGACGGCGCAGGCGCAGCGACCGGTCCTTCTCGACCTTCATCGAGAACATGCCGGGCATTTCCGGCGGCGGCGGGGCGCGGCGTTGCATTATTCCGGCGACACCTCGACCAGCAACTTGCCGAAATTACCGCCCGAATAGAGCAGCTTCACATGGTCGTCGGCACGGTCGAGACCCTTGCGGATATCCTGCCGCGTCTTGATCTTGCCCGCCGCCATCCAGCCGCCGAGCTCCTGCAGCATTTCGGCCTGCCGGTCGGCGAAGTCCGTGACGATGAAACCGCGCACGGTGAGGCGCCGCATCAGCATCATGGTCCAATAGCCGGGAACCGGGTCGGGCGTGCCGTCATCCTCGTTATACTGGCTGATAAGACCGCACAGCGCCACGCGTCCGAACAGCTTCATACGCCGGATGATCGCGTCCATGATCTCGCCACCGACATTCTCGAAATTGATGTCGATGCCGTCCGGCGCCAGCCGGTCGAGCGCAGCACCGACGTCCTCCGCCTTGTAATCGATGGCATGGTCGAAACCGAGTTCGCCGGTGATCCAGGCACATTTGTCGGCCCCGCCGGCGATGCCGATGACGGTGCAGCCTTTCAGCTTGCCGATCTGACCGACGATCTGGCCGACGCCACCCGCCGCCGCGCTGACGACGAGAACCTCGCCCGGCTGCGGCTGGCCGATTTCGAGAAGGCCGTGATAGGCGGTCGGACCGACGACGCCGAAGGTGCCGAACGCCGCCGCCAGCGGGACGCCCGGAATGGGCGGCAGCTTGGCGATCATCGGCGGCCGCGCGACGATATGGGTCGCCCATTCGCCAAGGCCGGCGACGATATCTCCGGCATCGAAACCGGCGGCGCGGCTGTCGACGACGCGGCCGGCAATACCGCCGCGCATCGGCGCGCCGATCTCGACGGGCGGCATGTACTGTTCCTGATCCGACATCCAGATGCGATTGGTGGGATCGAGCGACAGATAGATCGTCTCGACAAGCACTTCGCCGTCTGCGAGTGCCGGGATATCCTCTTCGCGGTAGACGAGATCCCCGTCCGCAATGTCGCCCTCGGGTCGCTTCGCCAGTCGCCAGACGTGCCGTTTCATATCGCTCTCTCCCGTTCCGCTGCTGGATGCCCGGCCATCGCCGCTTCGTAAAGCCGTCTGTATGCCGCGATCATCACGCGCTCGTCATAGTCGGCGCGCACCTTTTCGCGATTGGCGGTGCCGATCCGCGCGCGCAGGTCCGCATCGCCCATCAGCCGTGCGAGGCCCCGCCCCAGCGCTTCCGCATCCGCCGTTCGCGCGAGCAGCGGCCGGTTTTCCGCGGCGACGATCGCTTCGATATCGCCGACCCGCGTCGCCGCGGCAGGAAGGCCGGCCGCCATCGCTTCGACGAGGCTGATCGGAAACTGCTCACTGTCGGACGACAGCGCGAATATATCGAACAGGCCGACATAGCTCGCCGGGTTCGCCAGAAAGCCGGGCATCACCAGACGATCCACGACACCCGCAGCGCGCGCGGTCGCCAGAATGCGCTCGCGTTCCGGCCCGTCGCCGACGATGACCAGACGCGCCGGTCGGTCGACGAGCTTTGCGGCAAAGGCGAAGGCCTCCACAAGGCGCGGCAGATTCTTGATCGGGCGCAGCCCGGCGAGCGTGCCGACGACAAGCTCGTCCCGCGTTCTGGCCAGGCCGGGGATCGCATCCGGCGCCGGTAAGGATGCGAAACGCGATGTGTCGATGCCGTTCGAGATGCGGACGACGCGCTGGCGTGGCTGTTTCCAGATCGACAGCGCGATACCCTCCAGCACCGTCGACGGCACCGCGATTGCCGCGGCGGCCGGTAAGGCCACGCGGCGATAGAGAACGCGCGCGGCCTTTTGTCGATCGCGCTCATCCGCATTGAACCCGTCTTCATGGTGGACGAGCGGCGTCCGGCCGAACAGACGCCGCGCTAGAACGGCGTCCATGGCGCCGAAATTATAGCTGAGGGCGAGCGCGTAACCGCCCTCATCGACCGCTTTGGCCAGCCGGCGCAGACGGCCCGGTGTCGGGCGACCGGCCAGCGCCGGAAACGTCTTCAGGAGCCGAGCATCGACGGACGGGTCGATGGCATCCATCGCGCCGACGGCACCGGGCACGGCGCTGGCGATGTCATGGCCGAAATCGCCCCCGAAGGCATTCATCAGCCTGACCGCGCGCGCCTCCTTGCCGCCAAGGTCGAAGGTCGAATGCAGATGGAGGATGCGGGGACGCGCGCCCGTCCGTGGAGGCGGAGCGTGCGGCACGCACGATGGCGGAGTAACGACCATCCGCCGCCTATAAGCAGGCGGCACGCCGCTCGGTAGTGGTCACTAAAGAGATCGCGGGCTATGGCGCGCGGCGATGGGCGGTCTCTATCTTCTGAAAGACGACGAACGCGCCGCGGCGCGCATCGCGGACGCACGCGCCCAGTTCAGCCGGCATGGCTTTTCCACCTTCAACGACATGGAGGTACCGGGCTTTCGCGGCTTTCACTGTCCGCCGATCCACGGCGGTCCGGACAGCTTCTACCGCGACGGCGACGATCTGATCGCCGTCGCGGGGAAGCTCAGCTATCGGGGCCGGCTCGGCAAGGACGCGCTGCGGACGCTGCTGGCGGAATTCGAGTTTCCCCTCGACACCTGGCGAACGTTGCGCGGTCAGTTCGTGCTGTTCGTGAAAAAGGCGGGCCGCGCCTTCCTGCTGACGGATTATTTCGGCGCGTTTCAGCTGTTTCACGACGCCGACATGCATGTCTTTTCGACCAGCTTCCTCGCCACGTCCGGAAGCCTCGACGCCGTTCGCTTCGACCCGCAGGGCGTCTATGAGTTCGCGTTCAACGTCTTCCCCACGGGAAACGACAGCGTCCTGAAGGAGGTGAAGCGGCTTGGCCCCCGGCGGCAGCTCGAACTCGGTGCCACCGAAACCGTCACCGCGCATGAAGTCGAAAAACCGCTGCCGACCAAGACGCTCGATGTGCCGCTGCCGGCACGTATCGAGCGCGCCGCAACCGAACTGCGGGCGCTGATTGCGCCGTTCGCCGCGCATTATGGCGACCGCGTGCAGTGCCCCCTGTCCGGCGGACTCGATTCGCGCCTCGCCCTCGCGCTGCTGCGCGATGCCGGCATTCGCCCACACGTCTATGTCTACGGCGCACCGGAAGACGAGGATGTGGAGATCGCCGCCGAGATCGCGCGCGGCGAAGGCTTCGAGCTCGAAATCTGCGAGAAGGCGAAACATGCCGACATAAGCCCCGACGAATTCGCCGAGATCGTCGCCACCAATTTCCACGAGACCGACGCTCTCGTTACGGACGGCGGCCTGTTCGATAATGGCGGTAACGCGGCCGCTCGTCATGCGCGCCAGATCGACGGCCAGCTGGCGGTTTCCGGCGGCTGCGGCGAGGTCTTTCGCAATTTCTTCTATCTGCCCGACCGGCGCATGACGGCGCGGCAGGTCGTCGGCGCCTTCTTCGCGCGCTACACGGCGAGCGACGTCGCGCCGTCATTCAAGCCGGACCGCTTCCTCGCCAATCTGGAGGCGAAGGCCCTGCGCGCCGTCGGCGAAGAGCATGACGGCAAACCGCTGCCGCGGACGATCATCGAACAGCTCTACCCGCGCATGCGCTGCCGGGCGTTCTTCGGACGCGAGATCAGTCTGGTCGGAAGGCAGGGCAATTATCTGATGCCGTTCTTCGATCAGCGCGTCGTCGCCGATGCACTGACCCTGCCCATCGGCCTGAAGAACGCCGGCCGCTTCGAGGCCGCGCTCCTCAGCCATATCGACCCCAAGCTGGCGGCATACCCATCGGGCTATGGCCATGCGTTCGACGCGCCGCCGACGTTCGAGCAGCGCCTGAGCGAATTCGGCACGCGCGTGCGCCCGCCCTGGATCCGCAAGCGCTCCTATGCCGTCAGACGCCGCCTCGGCCCGATTCAGGACGAGCATGGCGGCCTGCTGACGCCCGCCTATCTCGGCCGTGTTCTCGATCTGCACTTCCCGCATATGAGCCGGTTCTTCCGTGTGAAGAATATTGCCGATTCGGGGCTCTATCGGCGCATCGCCACGCTCGAATATCTCGCCCAGCACCTTGAGGGCCGACTGGGCTGAACAGCGCCCCCGCGACCTATGGTCGGATCGAATCTGGCCGCATCAGCCCGATAGTGGCAGTGTCTTTTCTGAACTGAGTGAAATTGACTTTCGCTCGGTTCTCCTCATATTCGCTACAGGACGAGGGAGTGATGTACGCATATGGCCAGCCGCGCCGTCGATAGACCGATTGAAAAGGCGAGCGAGAAATCCGCCCGCCGCTATGACCCGACGGAAACGCGCCAGCGTGTTCTGGAGGCCGCGAACGAACTGTTCTCGCGCAACGGATTCACCAAGACCGGCACGGCGGACATCGCCCGCGCCGCGGATGTTTCGGAAGGCTCGATCTTCTATCATTTCGGGTCCAAGCGCGCCCTGCTGGAAGAGCTCGGCCGCAGCTATGGCGAGTTGATGATCGCCGCCATGCAGGGCGAGGATGAGCTGGAAGACATCGACCCTGGCATCTCCATCCGGCGCTGTTTCCGCTACTGCGAAACCCACCAGACCTGGGAAAACCTCGTCCACGCCAACAGCGTCGATGGCACCAAGGCCGGGATGCACGGCAATCCGGATGCCGAGCCCTATTATCGCGCCTCGCAGCAGGTGGTCGTCGACTGGGTGCATCGCCAATATGCCGCCATGGCGGAAAAGCGCGGGCTGGACGATCTGAATGTCGCGGTCGCCGCGCGGCTGACCTACGGCGTCGTCGGCGACGCGCTCGACCTCGCCTTCAGCCCCGATGTGAGCGAAGCGATGCGGCGCGAGATCGAGGACGAGACGGTGCGCTTCGTGTGCGCCGCCTGCGGCGTCGAATGCGACGCCGACCGTGACGGCAATCGCGCCGGAAGCCAAGTAAGCAACGCGCCAGATTGACCGCCTACCGCGCCGATCCGGTGATTCTCGACATAGAGGACGCGATCGCCGTACCGGTCGTACCGGCGGTCTTCCCGACAGCGAAACTGCGCTTTCGCAATGACGCCGCGGCGGCGGAAATCGGTCTCGCCGAGCTGGACGATGACGAATGGCTCGGCCACTTCGGGCGGTTTCGGCCGCTACCCGACAATCTGACCGCA
>JBCCAC010000429.1:0-1682 GCA_039815015.1 Pseudomonadota bacterium
AAAGGACGGCATTGTAACCGCTTTCATCGGCGCTAACTCGGAAGAATGGACGTTCTTCCCGCCGATGCACAATCCGCCCCTGATCGGCCCGCCGATCAGCCTCATGTCACGCGCCGGACGGATTATCGCCCGCCGTCCTGGCGCGTGCCGGAGATCGACCTCGTCTTCGACCTCGACGCCAAGAAAACGCGGGTTGCCGCGCGCCTTTCGGTCGTGCGCGGTGAGGGGCCGGCCGGGCCGCTCGTCCTCAATGCCGAGGCGCTCGATCTTTGCCGCATCGCCATCGACGGACGTGAGCTCTCCGCCGATGATTACGAGTTTGCCGGCGACCTCCTGACCCTGCCGCTCGCGGCAGACGCAGCGACGATCGAGACCGAAGTCACCATTCAGCCCGATCGCAATACACAGCTGATGGGGCTCTACGCTTCGGGCGGCATTCTCTGCACGCAGTGCGAGGCCGAAGGCTTCCGGCGCATTACGCCTTTCCCCGACCGGCCCGACATCCTGTCGCGCTACCGGGTCACGCTGCGCGCGGACAAGACGCGCTATCCCGTCCTCCTGTCGAATGGCGATCCGGGGACGGCGCGCGATCTGGACGGCGGGCGGCACGAGATCGTCTGGACCGACCCGCACCCCAAACCGTCCTATCTCTTCGCGGCGGTCGCGGGCGATCTGGCCGCGCTGGAGGATATGTTCACGACCATGTCGGGACGCGTGGTGAAGCTGGGCATCTGGGTGCGTCCGGGCGACGAACCGCGCTGCCGCCACGCCATGCAGGCGCTGAAGGACGCCATGGCCTGGGACGAGCGCGTCTATGGCCGTGAATATGACCTCGACGTCTTCAACATCGTCGCCGTCGATGATTTCAATTTCGGCGCGATGGAGAACAAGGGGCTCAACATTTTCAATTCGAAATATGTCCTGGCCAGTCGCGAGACGGCGACCGATCAGGATTTCGACAATATCGCCGCCATCGTCGCCCATGAATATTTTCACAATTGGACCGGCAATCGCATCACCTGCCGCGACTGGTTCCAGCTGAGCCTGAAGGAGGGGCTGACGGTCTTTCGCGACCAGTCGTTCAGCGCCGATCATGGCAGCCCGGCGGTCAAGCGCATTCAGGATGTCAGAACGCTGCGTGTCGCGCAGTTTCCTGAGGACCGCGGCCCGCTCCGCCACCCCATACGGCCGGACAGCTATGAGGAAATCTCGAATTTCTACACCGCCACGGTCTACAATAAGGGGGCCGAGGTCATCCGCATGATGCATCGGCTGGCCGGCCCGGACCGCTTTCGCGCGGGGACGGACCTCTATTTCGAGCGCCATGATGGCGAGGCGGCGACCTGCGACGACTGGATTGCGGCTATCGAGGATGGGGCCGGCCTCGATCTGGAGCGGTTCCGCAACTGGTACCGGGAAGCGGGGACGCCGACCGTCCATGCCCGTGTCGACTATGATGCTGCCGCACAAACGGCCGAGGTTTTGCTGCGGCAGGAGCGCCGGCATGGCGACGAGATCGTGGATACGCCGCTGCACCTGCCCCTCGCCGCCGCGTTGTTCGGTCGGACGAGCGGCGGAATCCTTGCCGAGGAACGGCTATTGGAATTGACGGCGCCGGAGGCGACGTTCCGCTTCGACGACATATCGGAACCGCCCGTCCTGTCGCTCAATCGCGGCTTTTC
>JBCCAC010000352.1:0-2846 GCA_039815015.1 Pseudomonadota bacterium
AGCTCGTCGACATCCGCATCATCTCTCGCCAATTCGTAGATTCCCGGCCGTGCGACACCACCGGCAATCGCGACGGTCTGGCCGATGACCGGCACCACGATGCGATCGCCATCCTGCAGGCTGACCGAAGGCGGCGTTCCAATGCCAAGAAGGCCGTAAAGGTCGACCGGACGGGCGCGGTTGCCACGATAGAGGAGAACGCGGCGCAGACTTCCGTTGCGGCGGATGCCACCTGCCTTGGCGAGGGCGGATACGATGTCTGCCAGCGACGTCGCTGAATATTGCCCAGGCCTTTCGACCTCACCACCGACAAAGACCGTAATTGCGCGAATGCCGCCCACGGAGACATAGACCTGCGTACCGAGCATATTGGCGGTGGTCTGCGCTTCCAGCTGCTGCCGGACCGCACTCAGCGTTCGCCCCGCTGCCTGGATCGGGGGCAGCGTATCGACGATCAAGCGACCGTCGCGGGCCACGCGGGCCGTCAGGGATTTATTGGTCGCGCCGGTAAACGTGACGAGAACCTCGTCACCGACGCCCAGCCTGTAATTTCCGCCCACTTCGCCCGTGGGCGGCGCCGTGTCCGTCGAGGCGTTCTGGAAAATATCATATCCGAACTGGATCAGGTCGGGATCGCCGAGCCGGGTGCGATATTCATCTTCGATAGGAGACGGTGATGAGAGCTGATCGAGCTGCAGGCGCGAGCGCAACCGCCTGAGTTCGACCTCTTCGCGGGTCTCCTCGCGTGGAGAAATCGTGCGCGCCGTCGTCCTGTTCTGGTTGGTGGTCCGGGACCGGTCCAACTGAGTGCCCGGGTCCGAGGTACCGGTACCGAGCGTCGCCTGGCGCTGCAGACGTTCCAGCGTTTCCGGCGTTAGCTGCGCATACGCCGGCGCGAAGAGCAACGGGAGCGAGGACGCGACAAGAACCGTCGTCCACCGGACGAGCGCTGGCAACATAAGAAACTTCCCCGAATATCGCCCCGCATGGCGCGGATGGATAACTACCCCGCGCGCAGGGAAAGCGTCAACCGATACACAACCCGCTAGCCATTTGGTTTGCGGCCGTTCGCTAGGTCCAGATAGGCTTTACGAAGACCGAGCGACAGTTCACCCACCTCGAAACGCCAGGGACCGATCTCACCGACCGGCGTAACCTCGGCCGCCGTCCCGGTCAGGAAGCACTGTTCGAACGATTCCAGCTCTTCCGGCCAGATGGCGCGCTCGACGATTTCGATGCCCTCTTCGCGCGCCAGCTGCATGACGGTCCGGCGTGTAATGCCGTCCAGAAAACAGTCGGGCGTTGGCGTGTGCAGCTTGCCGTCTTTCAGGAAAAAGATGTTCGCACCCGTCGATTCCGCAACCTGGCCACGCCAGTCCAGCATCAGCGCGTCGCCATAGCCCCTATCTTCGGCGGCGTGTTTCGCCATCGTGCAGATCATGTAAAGGCCCGTCGCCTTGGCATCGGTCGGCGCCGTATAGGGTGCGGGACGACGCCAGCGCGATATCTCCATGCGCAATCCCTTGCGAATGGCGGCGTCGCCGAAATAGGCGCCCCATTGCCAGACGGCGATGGCGAGATGCGGCTTCGTCCTCTGGGCCGCGACGCCCATCTGTTCCGATCCGCGCCACGCGATCGGCCTTTGATAGCAGTCCGTCAGGCCGTTCTTTTCGCGAACCGCCTCGCAGGCGGCATTGATCTCGTCGCGCGACCAGGGCAGGTCGAAGCCCAGGATCCGCGCGCTGTCGATCAGGCGCTGGCTATGCTCCGACAGCTTGAAGATACGGCCATTATAGCCGCGCTGTCCCTCGAACACGGCAGATGCATAGTGCATGGCGTGCGTCAGAATATGGACATTCGCCTGCCGCCATGGCCGCATCTCGCCATCGAACCATATCCATCCGTCACGGTCGTCATAGGTCTGTTCGGCGAGGGGATCGGCGGCCATGTAAATGCACCTTGAAGAGGCGATAAGTCAGCGCGGCTCCTTGCCGAAAATGCCGCGCCGGTGCAAGAACCCGGCAGCATGACTGACCTTGTCGCCAGCGACGTGCCCGCCGCCTCTCCTCTCTTTCTGCGCGAAGATGAAGTCCGGCGCGGTATCGAGTTGTTATATTTCGGATATACCGACCTTATTCGCGAGGCGGACCGCCATCTGGAACGCAGGGGGCTTGGCCGCGCGCACCATCGCGCGCTTTATTTCATCGCCCGTCGTCCTGGCCTGTCGGTGGGCACATTGATCGACCTGCTTGGCATCACCAAACAATCGCTCAGCCGCGTTCTGAAAGATCTCGATGTGGCCGGACTGACGATCACTCAGGTGGGGCAGCGCGACCGGCGGCAGAGACTGCTGACGCTCACCGATGCCGGTCTGAAACTGGAGCATGAATTATTCGTCCTGCTGCAACGGCACATGGCGACGGCCTATGCCGAAGCCGGTCAGGATGCGGTCAGCGGCTTCTGGCGCGTGCTGGCCCATCTGCTGCCACCGCCGCGGCGCGCCGATATTTTCGGCAGTACCGTTTCCAGGCGCGACGAGTTCTGACCTGCGCGACCGATTCAGGTTGAAGGCGCTAGGCTTCAATTTCCGTTGCCATTTCACGCGATCGGGTGGCCGCGGCACGAACCGCTGCCCGTACCGCACCTGGCAATCCGGGATCGCCGGTCAGCGCCTCCAGGCCGGCCTGAGTAGTGCCACCGGGGCTCGTGACGGCCACGCGTAAATCGCGGGCACTGCGCGGATCCTGATCCAAGAGCGCGCCGGCGCCGATGACCGTTGCACGGGCAAGCTTGCTGGCCATGTCTTCGTCGAGGCCCGCCGCCATGCCCGCGGCGCAAAGCGCTTC
>JBCCAC010000074.1:0-8953 GCA_039815015.1 Pseudomonadota bacterium
CTATGGCCGCGGCACCTGCGACATGAAGGGGTTTCTGGCGCTCATGCTGGCGGCGGCGCCCGATTTCGCGGCGGCGGATCTGGCACGACCGGTACATTTCGCCTTTTCCTATGACGAGGAGGTCGGCTGCCTCGGCGCGCCGGCGATGATCGCCGACATGGCGGCGACGTTGCCGGCGCCGCGCTGCGCCATCATCGGTGAGCCGACCTCCATGCGCGTGGTCGTCGGGCACAAGGGCATTTCGGTCTACCGCGTGACAGTCACAGGCCATGAGGGGCACTCCTCCGCCCCCGACAAGGGCGCCTCCGCGATCATGGCGGCGCTGCCGCTGCTCGCCCGGCTCGACGCGCTGGCCGAGGACCTGAAGCGGCGGCCGGACGACGCATTCGACCCGCCGCATGCCACGCTGACCGTGGGCGTGATCGATGGTGGTACGGCGGCCAATATTCTTGCCCGGCAGTGCGCGTTCACCTTCGATCTCAGGACGCCCCCCGGCATCGACGCGGCGGCGGAGCTGGCGGAATTCGGTGCGGCCGTTGATGCGCTCGATATCGACCTGAAAGCCAGATTTCCGGACGCCGGCGCGCGCCTCGAACGGCTTTCCGCCGCGCCGCCCTGTCAGCCCGAGGTGGGCGATGCCGCCGATTTCGTCCGCCGTCTCGCCGGCGACAATGGCGCGCCGCAGACCGTCGCCTACGCCGCCGAAGCGGGCCAGTTTCAGGAGGCGGGGTTTCCCGTCGTCATCTGCGGCCCCGGCTCGATCGACCAGGCGCATCAGCCCGACGAGTATCTCGACATCGCGCAACTGGAACGCGGCGCCGCCTTCATGGTGCGGCTCGCCGAGGCACAGGGTTAGCCTCGCCGCACCGGCGACCTAGGCCCGAACCAGTGCGCCGAGCCTCTCGATGAGCGTGTCGACATCATGATCGGTCGTCCACAGATGCGGCGTCACGCGCAGCGAGGCGCCGCGTAGCGACACGAACACGTTCGCCGCCGACAGTCTCGCCATAAGGCCGGTCGGTACGCCGTTCGGGAACCCCAGGGACAGAAAATGCGGCGCGCGCACGGGTTCGTCGTCCGCCGTCAGGCCAAGTTCGCGCGCCGCCGCGGCGATCTGCGCGGTTCGCCCGCCGAGCGTTTCGGCGATATTCTCGACACCCCAATCATCGATCAGATCGAGCGCGGCTGCAGCTCCGTTCATCAGCGGTGGATTGGACTTCTCGCCCATGTCGAACCGTGCGGCGCCGGGCTGGTAATCTTCGGTATAATCCGTCAGACCTGCGAAATCCTCACTCCCGGCGCGGTTCATCCAATTCTCTTCCAAGGGCACGCCGTCCTGCCGGTGCGGCGCGATGTAGATCAGCGCGGTGCCGTAGGGGCCGAGCAGCCATTTGTAGGTCGCGGCCACCATGTAGTCCGGCTGTACGGCTGAAAGATCGAACGGCATCGCGCCCAGCGACTGCGTCAGGTCCAGAACCAGCGCCGCACCTGCCGCCTGCGCCGCCGCGCCAATGGCGACGAGATCGAGCGCGCCGCCGTCGGCCCAGTGGCACTGCGGGACGGCGACGATGGCGGTCTTCGGGCCGATCGCGGCGAGCACCGCGTCGGTCCAGCCGTTTGCGGCACGCGCGACGGTGACGACGCGTGCGCCGGCATCGCGGGCCTTGGTCTGCCAGGCGTAGACATTGGACGGAAACTGCGCGTCGAGGACAACGATTTCGCTTCCTGCCGGCACGTCTATGTTTCGTGCCGCCGTCGCCAATGCATAGCTGACGGAAGGCGCGATCGCGATATCGCGCTCCGTGCAGCCGACCAGCCGCGCCGCCCGTGATCGAAAGGCGGCGACGGTCGAGAAGAACATGTCGGGCGTATAGGTCCACGGCGTTCGCTTACCGTCGACGCTGGCCATCATCGCAGCCTGCACCTCATGCGCCAGCGGCGCCATGTAGGCACAGTTCAGATAGTGAACGTCGTCCGGAATGGCGAAACGGTCGCGCGCCGAAGGAATGATGGTCATGCTTCGCCATGCCGTGCGCCTTTTCGACTGGCAAGCGTGCCGGACAACGCCTTAAAGGCCGCGGCATGCCGACAGCAGACGACAAGGCCGAACACCGCAAGCGTATCCGCCAACGTATGCTGGACCGTGGCGAGGCGGCGTTTCTGGATCATGAGCTGCTCGAATATGTGCTGACACTCGCCGTACCGCGTCGCGACATGAAGCCGCTCGCCAAGGAGCTGATTCGCAGTTTCGGTTCCTTCGCTGGCGCGATCGCCGCGACGCCTGACGATCTGCGTACCGTCGACGGTGTCGGCGACGCGGTGGTCGCGACCCTGAAACTTGTCGAGGGCGCGTCGCTGCGTCTTTTGAAAGAAGGCGTTGCCGACCGTCCGCTGCTCGGCAGCTGGCAGGCGGTGCAGGATTATCTACACGCCGCGATGGCGCACAAATCGCGTGAGGAATTCCGCGTTCTCGCGCTCGATCCGAAAAACGTCCTTATGCGCGATGTCGTCGTCTCGACGGGGACGGTCAATCAGACCGCGGTTCATATTCGCGAGATCGTCCAGCTCGTGCTCAATCTCGGCGCGACGTCGATCGTCCTCGTTCACAATCACCCGTCCGGCGATGCCAAGCCCAGCCGCGACGATATTGCGCTCACCGCCCGCATCGGCGATGTGTGCCGTGTCCTCGGCATCGGTCTCCACGACCATGTCATCATCGCCAGAGGCGGCTCGGCGAGCTTCAAGTCGCTCGGCCTCCTCTGATGTGCCCTGATGCGCCGTCTTCGACCTGATATTCGACCCACATGACAGTAAGCTGCCGCCCATTATCCCCCGCTATTCGCGCAAGGAAATGACCGATATCTGGGAACCGGAAACCCGCTTCCGGATCTGGTTCGAGATCGAGGCGCACGCGACCGATGCGCTGGCTGAGCTGGGCGTCGTTCCGAAGGCGGCGGCGAAAGCGATCTGGGACCGGGGCGGGTTCGACGTCGATCGCATCGACGAGATCGAGCGCGAGGTGAAGCACGACGTCATCGCCTTCCTGACCAGCCTTTCCGAACATGTCGGGGAGGAGGCCCGTTTCGTCCATCAGGGCATGACCAGTTCCGACGTCCTCGATACCTGCTTCAACGTGCAGCTGGTGCGCGCCGCCGACCTCATCATCGCCGATCTCGACCGGCTGCTGGAGGTGCTGCGCGCACGCGCGGAGGAGCATAAGCACACCATCACCATCGGCCGGTCGCACGGCATTCATGCGGAGCCGACGACTTTCGGTCTGAAGCTCGCGCAGGCCTGGGCCGAGTTCGACCGCAACCGGACCCGCATGATCGCCGCGCGCGAAGAGGTGAGGACCTGCGCCATATCGGGCGCGGTCGGCACGTTCGCCAATATCGACCCGGCGGTCGAAGCGCATGTCGCCGAAAAGATGGGCCTGAAGGTCGAACCCATCTCCACCCAGGTCATTCCGCGCGACCGCCATGCGCAGTATTTCGCGACGCTGGGCGTCGTCGCCTCGTCGATTGAGCGGCTGGCGACCGAGGTCAGACACTTGCAGCGCACCGAGGTCCTGGAGGCGGAGGAATATTTCTCGCCCGGGCAAAAGGGCTCGTCTGCCATGCCGCACAAGCGCAATCCCGTGCTCACCGAAAATCTGACGGGCCTTGCGCGCATCGTGCGCGGCTATGTCGTGCCGGCCATGGAGAATGTCGCCCTCTGGCACGAACGCGACATTTCCCATTCCAGCGTCGAGCGCATGATCGGCCCCGACGCGACCGTCACGCTGGATTTCGCGCTCCACCGGCTGAAGGGCGTTATGGAAAAGCTGGTCGTCTATCCCGAGCGCATGCAGGCGAATCTCGACCGTATGGGCGGTCTGGTTCACTCGCAGCGCGTTCTCCTCGCGCTCACTCAGGCCGGCGTCAGCCGCGAGGATGCGTATCGGCTGGTCCAGCGCAATGCGATGAAGGTCTGGGAATCCGACGGCCGTGAAAGCCTGATGGCCTTATTAAAGGCGGATCCGGAGGTCATGGCGGCGCTCCGCGAAGACGAAATCGAGGCCCGTTTCGATATTGGTTACCATCTAAAGTCAGTAGATACCTTGTTCACGCGTATATTCCCGGAACTTTAGCTCTCGGTAAGCATTAACGATGTCTGAAAGGCCCATGTAAACGCATGGATGTCATTTCACTATGAAGTACCAGTGAATTCCCACCGGTACAGTACCGAAAGGGGCTTAGTCATGGCTTGGTTGCTTAATCTGCTTCACGAAATCGATCCGTTCCGCGGCGAGATCGACCCGTTTTGAGCGGTCGATAAGACAGAATTCACGGAAAGGGAGGCGGGTCATCCCGCCGCCCTTTTCTTTTTGCGCCTTTGTTTTTCGGACCGGTTGCATGTCGACCGGTTCCGCCGCCTCTATACGGCTTCAGTCGCGCGATACTTTTTCGACGCGTTCATGCGCTTCCTGCGCCTCCAGCGACATCGTCGCCGTCGGCCGCGCTTCCAGACGTGCCAGGCTGATCGGGTCGCCCGTCACGACGCAATAGCCATATTCGTCCGCGTCCAGCCGTCGTAGCGCCGCATCGATCTTTTCGAGAAGTTTACGCTGCCGGTCGCGCGTTCGCAGATGCACGTTCCAATCCGATTCCGAACTCGCCCGGTCGGACACGTCCGCCTCGTGCAGGGAATCGGATGCCAGGTTTGACAGCGTTTCCTGCGCTTCCCGCTGTAGGTCGCTGCGCCAGCCTTCCAGTTTTTGCCGGAAATAGGCCTGTTGATGTGCATTCATGAAGGGTTCGTCATCGCGCGGTCGATACCCGGCGGGCAGGACTACGCTATCGTTCGAATGGTCTTTACTCACGGCCGCTCCCGCGGGAACACGGCGGGCGCGCCCTACTCTGCGGCCCCGGTCCCGTTCGGGCGCGCCTATAACCTGTGCTTCATGACGTGAACATGACTGACAGCGAAATGATCGGCATTAATGTGCGTATTTCGCCAGTTCCACGGCGGCACGCAGCTCGATTTCGCCGATGATCGCCGCCAGGCCCGCGTCCGATGGCCTGGGCATTTCCGACAGGCGGTTGCTGATCGTCCGGAGGCGCCCGGCCGTCAATTGCCCCGTGGCCATGTCGCGTTGCAGCGCGCCCAGCTCGTCCAGCAGCGCCGCGCCGCATCTCGCGCTATGGGCACGCTCGCGTGAATTGTCGTCGTCGATGGCAGTAAGGTCGAGACCCGGCACGAGCGTCGCCGACAAGACGCCCGCCGCGCTGCCACATGCCGCATCCGGCACATCGTTTGTGGGCGCACCCGCGACGAGAGCGGAGAACCCCGAGCGCTTCGCCGTCTTCGGCAGGGGACGCGTCGCCTGCGGCCGCGAATTTCCGTCGATCCTCATACTGCGAAGCCTAGGCGAACTTGGTTAGCGATCTCTTATGAAGAGGGAACGCCCCCTTGTGCGTGTGAGGAGCTGCCGACGTCGCACACTGGTATTCTGTCTGGCACGCGCTTTGCTGAACATCCCATCGACAAGGCAACTCCGCCCGAGAAACGGGATTTACGATGACGAAGACCATCCATTTCTGCCTGGCCATTTCGACCGCCCTTGCCGTTTGGGCGGCAGGTTTTGCCGCTCTGTTCGCCAGCGCGCCGGCGGCGGCGTCCAGCCGCATCAAGGACATCGTCGATGTCGAGCATGTGCGCGAGAACCAGCTGATCGGCTACGGCCTCGTCGTCGGTCTGGACGGTACCGGCGACCGCATCCAGAACTCGCCGTTCACCGAGCAGGCGCTGGAGGCGATGCTGGAACGGCTCGGCATCAATATCCGCGACGCCGAGCAGCTCCGTACGCAGAATCTCGCCGCCGTCACGGTCACCGCCGATCTCGGCGCGTTTGCGCGCGCCGGCAGCCGTATCGACGTCACCGTCAGCGCGATGGGCGATTCGAGGTCGTTGCGCGGCGGTACGCTGCTCGCGACGCCGCTCCTGGGGCTCGATGGTGAAGTCTATGCCGTCGCGCAGGGCCCTCTTGCCATGTCGGCTTTCGACGCGCGCGGTCAGGCGGCGAGCGTGACGCGCGGGGTCACCAATTCGGCGCGCATCGCCGCGGGCGCTATCGTCGAGCGGGAAATCGGCTTCCGCCTGGCCGATGCGTCGACGCTGACGCTTGCACTGAAAAATCCGGACTTCTCCACCGCCCGGCGTATCTCCGGCAGCATCAATGCCGCCTATCCCGGCGCGGCGCAGGCGCTCGATCCCGCGACCGTCGAGCTGGCGCTGCCCGCTGGCTTCGCCGGTTCCATGGTCGACCTTGTCGGCGACGTGGAACGGCTGTCCGTCGCCATCGATTCACCGGCCCGCGTCGTCGTCGATGCCACCTCGGGCACCGTCGTCATGGGGGCGGACGTGCGCGTCAGTCCCGTCGCCATCGCCCAGGGTCAGCTGACCATCCGCGTGACCGAGCGGCCCGTCGTCTCGCAACCCGGCCCCTTCAATCGCGGCGGCGGCGCCCGGACGGCCGTGGTGCCGCGCACCCGCGTCGATGTCGATGACGGCGCGGGCCGTGCGCTGGCGACGATCGATGGCAGTGCCTCGCTTCGCGATCTGGTCGACGGGCTGAACCGCCTCGGCGTCGCGCCGCGCGACCTCGTCTCCATCCTTCAGGCACTGAAGGCGGCGGGCGCGATGCAAGCCGATATCGTGGTGATCTGATGACCGACCCTGCCATCTTCGACATCGCACCCCAGCGTGCGCTTACCGCACCGGTCGCGGGCGGGACCGATGCAGGAGCGGACGCCGCCGAGCAGTTTGAGGGGCTCGTCGTCGGCGAACTCGCCAAGCTGATGGTTTCGACACTGCCGACGGACGGCCCGTTCGGTGGCGGCCATGCCGAGGGCATCTACCGCGGCCTGATGGCCGAACATATGGGCGCCGGCATCGCTGCGCGCGGCGGTCTCGGCCTCGCCCCTGCCGTCATGGATCAGCTGGTTCGCATGGGTCCGGCCGCATGAGTTCGGTAGCGTACGCCCCGCGCCTCCTCGATCTAGCGCAGCGCCTGAACGCCGTTCTGGATGCGGAAGCCGGCCTTTTGGACGGCCCGTTCGACAAGGCGCGCCACGACGACATCCTCACGTCGAAAACGGATCTGGCCGCGCAGTTGGAAACGACGCTGGAGGCGGCGAAGCGTGCAGGCCGCGTCGCGCTCCAACAGGAAGACGCGGACCAGATGCTGGCGGCGACCCAGGCGCTGGCCGCGCTCGGCAATGCCATGGCGGCGAATGCCGACGCCTTGTCCCGGCGGCGCGATCTGTCCCGCGGTCTGCTGGATGCCGTGGAGGCCGAAGCGAGAGGCTGCGCCGGTGCGCCGCTCGCAACCTATGGCGCAAGCACCGGCGCATCGACGTCTGTCACGCGCGCAGCTTCACTCGCCGTTAACGCTGAGATTTAGGGTTCGTTTAGCCGTTCTTACATAAAGCGAGGCCTCTAACAGATTTCGAGGTTTCCATCCGCTCACTAAGCGCCTTCGTCGCGACCGCACTCATTCTCGCGTTCGCCGTATTCGCCTTTCCGCGCGCGGCCGTAGCGGCAAGCGGGGACGGGGAAACCAGCGTCCAGATCATCGAAAAATTCAGCCTGGAATCCGTCGCAGACCTCAATTTCGGGCGGCTGGTGACGAACGGCAATGCCGGTACCGTCTTCCTCGACCCGAATGACGCGTCGCGGACCGCTTCGGCAGGCATCACGCTCGCCGGCGGAACGCCATCGGCGGGCCGCTTTATCGGCGTCGGCGATCCGCGCCGCTTCGTCATCATCTTTCGGGGCACGCTGCCGGTGCTGACGCGGGTCGGCGGTGACGAGACGCTGACCATCAACGCGCTCTACCCCGATGCGAGCTGGGGCCGGATCGGCAATCTGACCTTCAAGCGCATTCCCGACGATGGAATCGTCGCGCTCGACGTCGGTGCCGAGCTGGAAATCCCGGAAAACGCGACGCCCGGCATCTACCAGGGCGAATATGAGGTCATCATCAATTATTTGTAATTCGGCGTTAGCCGCCGACACATGGCTCATCTGCTCGCCTGCATTGCCGCCGTCTTTCTGATCGCTGCGCCACTGCGCGCGGCCGATGCGACCGACGAACTGCGCCTGACGGTCATCGAACCCTTCACCATCGCGAAGACGGAAGATCTGCGGTTCGGCCTGCTGACGGTCGAAGGCGCGGGTACGGTGTCGATCGATGCGGCGAGCGGGGAGCGGACGATAACGGGCGGCGTCACCGGTCTGGGGTCGGGCTTCGGCCCCGCCATATTCACCACGCGCGGCGAATCGAACGGGCGCGTCCGCATTCGGATCGCCGAACGCAAGGCGGTCCTGACACACGCCGGCGGCACGGCGCAGCTCACGGTCAGGCGATTGCGCCACAGCCTGCGCGGCAATCGGCGCCAGCGGCTCGACGAGGCCGGCTATCTGACCTTCGGCGTCGGCGGTCGCCTCAATATAAGAGCGAACCAGCCGCTCGGGACATATGAAGGAACGTTTACGGTCGAGGCGCAATATGAGTAGGCGCCGCCGCTAAGCGCAATCCCGCCATCTGCCGTGGCATCGATCCGTCCGGAAACATCGGCATATTCGCTTTGCGCGCGTGCACCGGCGGCAGTATGAGCCGCCGCATGACGTCAGACCCGCTCGTTCCCGAAATCGTCTACACGAAGGCCACGCGCACCTCCTGCGAAGGGGAAGGCGGCGCACTCGGCCATCCGCGCGTGTTCCTGCAGATGGGCGCGGAGGGCTATGTCGACTGCGGCTACTGCGACCGCCGCTTCATTCTGGAGGGCGGTCCCGCCGACACGCGCGGGAACGCGTAGCGCGGGGTGCCGGCCGGCCGCCTTCTCGTCTTCGGCCTCGGCTACAGCGCCAAGCGGTTTCTGGAAACGCTAACAGGTGCATGTGCCACCCC
>JBCCAC010000200.1:0-5034 GCA_039815015.1 Pseudomonadota bacterium
CCATCATCGACCTCAATGCTCGCGAAATCCTCGATAGCCGCGGCAATCCGACGGTAGAGGTCGACGTGCTGCTGGAGGACGGCACGCAGGGGCGGGCGGCGGTCCCGTCCGGCGCGTCCACCGGGGCTTATGAGGCGGTCGAGCTGAGGGACGGCGACAAGGATCGCTACACGGGGAAGGGCGTCCTGAAGGCCGTCGACGCGGTGAACGGCGAGATTCGCGAGGCGCTGGCCGGTATGGAGGCTGAGGAACAGCTGGAAATCGACGCGGCCATGCGGTCGCTCGACGGTACCGAGAACAAGGCGAGGCTGGGGGCGAACGCGATTCTTGGCGTCAGTCTCGGCGTGGCGCAGGCGGCGGCGGCGGCGCGGGGCCTGCCGCTCTATCGATATGTCGGCGGCGTTTCGGCGAACCTTCTGCCGGTACCGATGATGAACATCCTGAACGGCGGGGCACATGCCGACAATCCGGTAGATATCCAGGAGTTCATGGTCATGCCGGTGGGTGCCGAGACGTTTCGGGAGGGCCTGCGCTGGGGTGCGGAGATCTTCCACACGCTCAAGAAAGCCCTGTCGGAACGGGGCCTGTCGACGGCGGTGGGCGACGAGGGCGGGTTCGCGCCGAACCTGGCGAGCGCGACCGAAGCGCTCGACGTCATCATGAAGGCGATCGAGGAGGCCGGCTATCGGCCCGGTGACGACGTCATGCTGGCGCTCGACTGCGCCGCGACGGAATTTCACAAGGACGGCAAATATGTCTTTGCCGGCGAAGGCGTCATCAGGGACCGGGACGAGATGGTCGCCTATCTGGCGAAGCTGACCGAGGACTATCCGATCCTGTCGATCGAGGACGGTATGGACGAGGACGACTGGGACGGCTGGATTGCGCTGACCGAGGCGATCGGCGACCGTGTGCAGCTGGTCGGGGACGATCTGTTCGTCACCAATCCGGCCCGATTGAAGGACGGTATCGAGCGCAGCGCCGCGAACTCCATTCTGATCAAAGTCAATCAGATCGGTACCCTTTCCGAGACTTTGGATGCGGTCAACATGGCGCACCGGGCGGGCTTTACGTCGGTCATGTCGCACCGGTCCGGCGAGACCGAAGATGCGATCATCGCCGACCTCGCCGTCGCCGCCGGGTCGGGTCAGATCAAGACCGGCAGTCTGGCGCGATCGGACCGGCTGGCGAAGTACAACCAATTGCTCCGCATCGAGGAAGAGCTGGAAGGCGCGGCGGTCTATGCCGGGCGGACGGTTTTAAAATAATCCTCCCCGGCACGGGGAGGAACTTAGCGCCTATGCCGTTTCCTCGAACAGTTCGCGGCCGATCAGGTAGCGGCGGATTTCGCTGGTGCCGGCGCCGATCTCGTAGAGTTTGGCGTCGCGCAGCAGCCGGCCCGTCGGGTATTCGTTGATATAGCCATTGCCGCCGAGCGCCTGGATCGCCTCCAGCGCCATCCACGTCGCCTTTTCCGCGGAGTAGAGGATCGCGCCGGCGGCATCCTTGCGGGCGGTCTCGTCACGGTCGCAGGCGGCAGCGACGGCGTAGACATAGGCGCGCGCCGTGTTCCAGGCGACGTACATGTCGGCGATCTTGCCCTGCATCAGCTGGAAGGTGCCGATCGGCTTTCCGAACTGCGAGCGTTCGTGAATGTAGGGGACGACGACGTCCATGCAGGCGGACATGATGCCGAGCGGGCCGCCCGACAGCACGACGCGTTCATAGTCGAGACCCGACATCAGGATCTTCGCGCCTTCGCCCTCTTCGCCAAGGCGGTTCTCGTAGGGCACCTCGCAATCCTCGAAGACGAGTTCGCAGGTGTCGGAGCCGCGCATGCCGAGCTTGTCGAGCTTTTGCGCGGTGCGGAAACCCGCCATGTCCTTCTCGATCAGGAATGCGGAGATGCCGCGCGGTCCGGCGTCCATGTCGGTTTTCGCGTAGACGATCAGCGTGTCGGCCTCGGGACCGTTGGTGATCCACATCTTGTTGCCGTTGAGGATATAGCGATCGTTCCGCTTCTCTGCCTTCAGCTTCATCGATACGACGTCGGAGCCGGAGCCGGGTTCGGACATGGCGAGCGAGCCGACATGGTCGCCGGAGATCAGGCCGGGCAGGTACTTCGCCTTCTGCTCCGTATTGCCCCAGCGTGCGAGCTGATTGATGCAAAGGTTTGAATGCGCGCCATAAGACAGGCCGACGCTGGCCGACGCGCGGCTGACCTCTTCCATCGCGACCGTGTGCGCAAGATAGCCCAGGCCGGCGCCGCCATCCTCCTCGGGCACGGTGATGCCGTGCAGGCCGAGCGCGCCGAGTTCGGGCCAGAGGTCACGCGGGAAACGATTGCTCTCGTCGATCTCGGCCGCGCGCGGCGTAAGCTTGTCGGTGGCCCAGGAGCGGACGCTGTCGCGCAGCATCTCGATCGTTTCGCCATGGTCGAAGTTCAGGGTCTGCATGAAGGGCTCCGAAGAGAATAGGTCACACCAAAGTCACACGAATGGCGCGTTTTGTTTCGGGTCACACGGGTCACACGCGTTTTGCAAAGGTTGCGGGGGTGCTTTCCGTGCGTTGTGAGTGATTCGAAAGTAGGGATGCTCATGCCCTTTGGTCTCATATAAAGTCCTATTTTGAAAGGGGACGCGCCGATCTGCGGCGCTGCCGACCGTTCCATCTATATCATCCCGAGCGTAGTCGAGGGACGCACTTTGCCGCCGCGTCTAGATCGCGCGTCCCTCGACTTCGCTCGGGATGATGAAGTTTGGTATTTGTGCATTGAGCGCGCGCGTCCGCCCGGTTTTCGGTATCGCTCATCGCGTTCTTCGGTCGGGATGAAGGCTTTTGGACTTTAGCGTTTCGCTAGCCCGTACTCTCGATCGTCAGAAGCAGCGTGCCTTCGGCGACCTGATCGCCCTCCGATATGTTAAGGCCCGTTACCTTGCCGGCGACGGTCGCGGTCAGGCGGTTTTCCATCTTCATGGCCTCCAGGACGAGCAGGCGGTCGCCGATGTCGACCGTGTCGCCATCTTTGACGTGCAGCGACAGGACGCGGCCGGGCATGGGGGCGATGATGCTGCCGTCACCGGCCGCGCTGCCGGCCTGTGACTCGGCATTGAGGGCAAAGGCGTAGGCCGTTCCGTCCAGTCTGATCTCGACCGTCAGATCGTCGCGAACGACCACGGCACGACCGGGGGTGCCATCTATGGTGAAGGCAAGCGTACGATCGTCGAGCCAGCGTGCAGACAGCCGCTCTGCGCCGTCATCCTGTACCTCGAAACCGTCATCATGCCGCCGAAGGTCGACGCGCATGGGCTCGCCGTCTGCCGGGTAGAGGTCGATATAGCGATGCGCGGCCAGGTTCATGCGCCACCCGGCATGTCGATCGAAGGCGCTGGCGGCGGTGCCGCGGTCCCGGCGTGCCGTCACGACGGCGAGCGCCGCGGCGAGGACGGCCTTGCGCGGGGCCTCGGCGGGGGGCGCGAGATCGTCGCCATGATCGGGGATGAAGCCAGTGTGGACCTCGGCCGCGCGGAATGCCGGATGGTCGGCGAGGCGCGCGAGGAAGGCGCGGTTGGTCTTGAGGCCGGCGACGATGGTCTGGTCGAGCGCACCGACGAGCGCGTCGATGGCGCCTTCGCGGGTCGGCGCGTGCGTGACGATCTTCGCGATCATGGGGTCATAGTGAACGCTGACCTCGCCGCCCTGCTCGACGCCGGAATCGACGCGCACCGTACGATTGGGCGTCGCGACCTCGTCCGGGAAGGCGAGGCGGGTGAGGGTGCCGGTGGAGGGCAGGAAGCCGGATTCCGGATCCTCGGCATAGAAGCGCGCCTCCATGGCGTGGCCCGAAACGCGGATGTCATCCTGCGCCAGCGGCAGCGGTTCGCCGCGCGCGACGCGAAGCTGCCATTCGACGAGATCGGTCCCGGTGATCAATTCGGTAACCGGATGTTCTACCTGAAGACGCGTGTTCATCTCCATGAAGTAGAAGGAATTGTTTCCGTCCTGGTCGGTCGCTTCGGTGTCGAGGATGAATTCGATCGTGCCGGCGCCGCGATAGTCGATCGCGCGCGCGCGGCCTTGACCGCCGCCTTTCCGAGCGCGGCACGGGTTGCGTCGGACAGGCCGGGGGCGGGGGCCTCCTCGATCACCTTCTGATGCCGGCGCTGCAGCGAGCAGTCGCGCTCGTGCAGATGGACGGCATTGCCATGTTCGTCGGCGAACACCTGCACCTCGACATGGCGCGGGCGGCCGATCAGCTTTTCGATGAGGACGCTGTCGTTGGAAAAGCTGGCCTGTCCCTCGCGCTTGGCGGCAATCAGCGCGTCGGCGAAGTCCTCCGGCTGTTCGACGGCACGCATGCCCTTGCCACCTCCGCCCGCGACCGCCTTGATGAGCAGCGGGTAGCCGACCGCCTGTGCCGCCTTTTCCATCCGCTGAAGCGATTGATCGTCGCCCTGATAGCCGGGGGTGACGGGGACGCCGGCCTGTTTCATCAAGGCCTTGGCGGCGTCCTTCAACCCCATCTTGCGGATCGCATCGGCCGGCGGGCCGACGAAGATGATGCCGGCCTTCGACAGGGTTTCGGCGAATTCGGCATTTTCGGACAGGAAGCCGTAGCCCGGATGGACGGCGTCGGCGCCGGTCGTCTCGATCGCCGCCATGATTTTAGCGATATCGAGATAGGATTTCGCCGCCTCCGCCGGGCCGAGGCGCACCGCCTCGTCCGCCAAGCGAACGTGCGGCGTATCGGCGTCGGCATCGGAATAGACGGCAACGGTCGCGATGCCCATCCGGCGCGCGGTGCGAATGACGCGGCAGGCGATCTCGCCGCGATTGGCGATCAGGAGTTTATGCATGGGGCGTGATGTTCGCATTGTGCGTCCCTCGACTGCGCTCGGGATTGTAGGGATCGGAAGGGCGGTTCCGTTTGGATGTAGCTGGCAGCACCCTTGCTGCCATCTTGAAGTAGCGGGGCCGGAAGCTCATCAGGCGAAAGCGGGTGAAGGGAATGCCGCTGTTCTCCAGCGTTGCGCG
>JBCCAC010000124.1:0-7072 GCA_039815015.1 Pseudomonadota bacterium
CGTTCGGCCGGCCCATGATGACGATCTTTGGCGCGGCCATGGGCTCGGGCGTCAGCGCCAGGCGCTGAGATTACCCTTTTCATCGAGAAGGTACATGATGCCACCGGCAACGACCGGCGGCAGGAAGAAGTCATCGCCCGCCTCTTCGGTCGACGTCACGGTGCCGTCCTGCGGGCTCATCGAGATGAGCTGACCTTCCGAACTGGTCAGCCACAAACGTCCGCCGGCCAGGATCGGCCCGCGATAATAGATCGGGCCCTTGTTCTTCTCGGCATTGCGGAACGCGGGCAGTTGCGACACCCAGCGGATGCGGCCGTCATTGCGGGCAATCGCGACGACCTCGCCCTTCGTCGTGGAGGCGAACAGCCAGTTACCGGCGAGCCAGGGCAGCGATACGCCCGCGAGCGACTGTTCCCAGGAGCGCTGACCGCTCGTCAGCTGCAACGCGACCATGCGGCCGCCATGGCCGATGGCGAAGACCTGGCCATTGTCGATGACTGCCGGCGCGTCGATATCGCTCAGCGCGGCGAGCGAGGTGGTGCGCGCCGTGCGCGACAGGGCGTCCTGCCACACAGTACGCCCATTCTCGATGCGGACGGCGGTCAGCTCGCCGGAAGAGAACCCGACGATGGCCGTCCCCTGCGCGACCGCGGGCGATGCGGCACCCAGAAGGCCGGCGGGCTCGACGGTCGCGACGACTTCCCACTGCCGTTCGCCGTCGGACGCATTCAGCGCGAGGAGCTGATTGTCCTGCGTCATGACCATGACCCGGCCGGCGGCGACGGTGGGCGCACCGCGGAGCGGCACGACCAGATTCTCGCGCCAGATTTCCTCGCCGCTCGTCGCGTCATAGGCGGCGACGAGACCATAGCCCGACGTCGCATAGACGCGGCCGCCGAAGACGCTGACACCGCCACCGAAGGCGCCGCGCACCTGTTCCTCCTCCTTTTCGAGCGTCTGGCTCCAGATGCGCGCGCCCGTTTCGGCATTGAGTGCGGTGATGACGGATTTCGTGTCCATCGCGAAGATGCGGCCGCCTTCGATCACGGGCGTCGCGACGAGGTGGGCGGACCCGTCCGTCCCGCGGCCGATGGAAACCGACCAGATCCGTTGCGGCGTCTCCGCGAACGCGACATGACCAAGCGCTTTCGCGGCGCTGCCGCCGGGCTGAGTCCAGTCGACATTCTGCGCCGCGAGCGGCAGCGTGACCGGCGTCGCCGCCAGCGCGGCGTCGGCTTCGATCCCGGTCTCGCCCGGCAGAACCGCAACCCGGTTGCCGACGACAGGGGTCCCGTCATCCTTGTCACTGCTGAAAATACCGCAGGCGCCGAGCGCGAGCAGCGCCGCGACCGCCGTAAAGCGGCGCATTCCGGACATCATTCACTTTCTCCATCGGGCGCCGTCGGTTCGTCGAGCGCCAGTTCATCGTCGATCGTGTCCGCATCGTCCGCACTCGTGGCCGCCGCCAGCTGACCGGCGCGGCTACGCAGGCTCGCGGGCACGGCATCGGACGCCGCCATATCGGAATAGAGCGACCGCGCGGCCTCATTGTCGCCGGCCTTCAAATGCGCGGCGGCAAGCAGTTCGCCCGCCACGCCGAACCACGCGCTTTCGGGAACCGCCAGCGGGGTCAATTCCGCGACGAGCGTTTCGGGTTCCGCGCCGTCGAACGTCAGGCGCACGGCCTGGATCGTGGCGAGATCGCGCACTGGCTGCGGCACGGTCGTATCCCCTGCGATCGCGCGATAGGCGGTCGCGGCGCCGTCCAGATTGCCGTCTTCGACCAGCAGTCCGGCCTGCAGCATCGCGGCGACGGTCGAATAGCCCTCGACATCGCTCGTCGCGAAGCGCTCGATCTCGGAAACCGCCTCGGTATCGCCGAGGTCGAGGCCGCGAACGGCGGCGTCGAACGCCTCCGCCTGAACGCCGCGCGTCGCGATCTGCTGCTCGCGCCACCACAGGAACGCCGCAAGCGCCACGAGAAACAGGCCCGTCCCGATCAGGATCCAGCGGCCATATCGCTGCCAGAATCCGGTCAGCCTGTCCTGTCGATAGGCGTCGTCCACCTCGCGTAGAAAGGCATCCGACTGCGCATCGGGCTGCTCGCCGGGGGCATTACCAGGAATTGTCGGGGCCTTCGCCAAGTTCGTCTCTCCGCGCATGACAGGAAAACGCGCCCCACGCGCGCCATCGGGTTCGGCCGCCCTTAGCGGGGTCGCTCCCCCGGGGAAAGACGGCCGGGAAAGATGGCCGCGGAAGACGGTCTGGATATTCCCGCCGATCCGCCGCCCCCAAAACCCCGTATCACAGCGATGTTACGGCGGCCCAGCTACTTGCCCCCCGGCGTCTTGTCCCCCGTCTTGACGCCATAAAGCTGGTCCTTGGTCGGAAAGCTGCGATCGCGCACGGCGGCGGCATAGGCCCCCGCCGCCTCCGATATGCGCGTGGCGAGATCATCGAACCGCATGACGAACCGAGGCGTGCGCTCGAAAAGCCCGAGCATGTCCTCGGCAACGAGGACCTGTCCGTCGCACGCCGCCGACGCGCCGATGCCGATCGTCGGAATGTCGATGTCCGCCGTGATCGCCCGGGCCAGCGGTTCGACGACGCCCTCGATCACGAGCGCGAACGCCCCGGCGCCGGCGACGGCGCGGGCATCCTCGGCGATCTTCTCATATTCCTCGTCACTTCGCCCGCGCGCGCCATAGCCGCCGAGCGCATTCACCGCCTGCGGCGTCAGGCCGACATGGGCGACGACGGGAATGCCGCGTTCGCAGAGGAAGCGGATGGTCGGCGCCATGGCCGTACCGCCCTCCAGCTTCACGGCCGCGCAGCCCGTCTCCTTCATGATGCGGGACGCGGCGCGAAACGCCACTTCGGGACTTTCTTCGTAGCTGCCGAACGGCATGTCCACGACGACGACGGAGCGGTAGGAACCGCGGCCGACGGCGGCGCCGTGCGCGCACATCATGTCCAGGCTGACCGGTACGGTCGAGGGAAGACCGTAAATCACCTGACCCAGGCTGTCGCCGACCAGCAGCATGTCGCAGTGCGCATCGAGAAGCTGCGCCATGCGGGCGGTATAGGCGGTCAGCATGACGATCGGCTCCCCACCCTTGCGGTTCCGAATGGCGGGAACGGTCAGCCGGCGCACCGGCTCCGGCACGGGGTGCGCGCGGCTGGTCGAGGTATCGAGCGTGTAGGTCGTGGACATGTCAAATCACCAGAGTGTGGGGACGTCATATTTGCGGATGTTCGCATCGGCGGTCACGATGGTCATACCATACGCCATGGCCTGCGCGATGAGCATCCGGTCGAAGGGATCGCGGTGTATGAACGGCAGCGTTTCGGCATATGTGTGAGCGCCATACGGGAAATCGACGCGGCGAAAATTGAAACCGAGCAGCAGATCGTCGAAAGAAACCTCGGAATAGTCACGAAATTTCTTGCGCTTCTGGCCATGTTCCCACGCGCTGATCGCACTTATGCAGAGATCGGCATCATCCTGACGAATGGCATCGAGCGCGGCTGCGCTGACGCGTTTCGTATCGTTACGAAGCCAAAGAATGACATGAAGATCGAGTAGATAGATCAGAATCCGAATGCTTTTCTGTCATGTTCGTCGAAAGCATCGAGTTCTTCATCGGTGAACAGGGGAGCGGCAGCCAGATCGAGCGCCTCCTCGGACATGGTGCCTTCGCCAGACCCGATCCAGGCTTCGAGCGCGGCCCTGCGCTGTTCGATCTCCCGCTGCTTGGCCGTCTTGGACAGGACGAGTTCGGCGACCTCTTCGCCGGCGCGGGAGATGACGACTTTCTCGCCCGCCTCCACGGCCGCGATCAGCCGGGACAGGTTCGTCTTGGCCTCACCGATATTTACGTTGATCGCCATTTGGCCAATCTAGCTTGGCCAAGCCTAGGTCGCAAGCTGCATCAGGATCAGTCCGGCGGCCAGCGCGGCGGCAGCGGCGATGCGGCGTGGGCCGAAGCCTTCTTTCAGCAGCACCGCGCCGGCGATCGCGGCAAAGACGACGGCGGTCTCGCGAATGGCGGAAACGCGCGCCGCCTCGGTCAGCGTGAAGGCGTAGAGCGCGGCGCCATAGCTGAAGATCGAAAGAACGCCGCCCAGGAGGCCGAAACGCCAATGACGGCGAATGCTGTCCCGTATCTGGCCGCGGCGGCGCACGAGAAACAGCGTGCCCGTACCGACGCAATCGAAGGTGAACAGCCAGACGATGAAGGTCGCTGGGCTGGGCGCCAGCCGCACACCCCGCGCGTCGGCGACATTGTAGAGCGCGATGCCGATGGCGGTCAGCGCGGCGAAGGCGATCGCGCGTGCGTCGGGATGGGCGCGCATGCGCCGACCGCGCGGTGGAAGCGCGAAGACGATGACGGCGAGCGTCGCGATCAACAGACCGGCAAGCGCCGCAAGCGGCAGCGCCTCGTCGAGGACCACCCACGCCGCGCCGGCGGTTAGGAGAGGCGCAGTCCCGCGCATGATCGGAAAGACGAGCGACAGATCGCCATGTTTGAAGGCTGCGATCAGGGCGAGCTGATAGGCGAAATGCACCGGCACCGCGATCATCAGTGCGCTGAAGGTTGCCGCGTCCGGCCAGGGCAAAATGAAGATCAGCGGCAGCGTCAGGATTGATGCGCTGAGCTGCAGCAGCGCCCGCGACGCGAGAATGTCGCCGCCCATCTTCACGCTGACGTTCGCCGCCGCCAGCGTCAGGGCGGAAAACAGGCCGAGCAGAAGCGCCGCGCCGAGCGGCGAGAGGTCTGCCCCTGAAAGAGAAATCAGCGGCCCAGGCCGGCGGCGGTCCACGCCGCCTCGTCGAAACCGACCAGAATTTTACCATCATGCTCGATGACGGGTCGTTTAATCATCGACGGATGCGCGGCCATCAGGCGGACGGCCTTCGCGGCGTCGAGATCCGCCTTGTCCGCATCGGTCAATTTCCGAAAGGTGGTGCCACGCCGATTGAGGAGCGTTTCCCACCCGGCATCATCGGCCCACGCAGCCAGACGGTCCGGGTCCGCACCCGCTTTCTTGTAATCGTGAAACTCATAAGGCGTCCCGGCCGCATCGAGCCATTTGCGCGCCTTTCGCACCGTGTCGCAGTTCGGAATGCCATAAACGATGGTCATTGCTCATCTCCATATTCGATCCGGACGAGGCCAGCCGCTTGCAGCGCGGCGGCACGTGCGGCCGTAACGCTTTTCGCCCGTGCCAGCGCGACGCCCATGCGCCGCCCCGGCCGCGTCGTCGGCTTGCCGAACAGGCGGATATCGAGATGCGCTGCGGGAACCTGCAGCGCCTTTTCGAGACCGGCAAATGCAAAATCGTCAGCATCTCGATCCGCAAGGATCACCGCACTGGCGGACGGTCCGCGCGGCGAAATCTCAGGAATCGGCAGGCCCAGAATGGCACGGGCATGTAGATCGAATTCGCTCAAATCCTGCGAGACGAGCGTCACCATGCCGGTATCGTGCGGGCGCGGGCTGAGCTCCGAAAAGATGACGGCGTCGCCCTTCACGAAGAATTCGACGCCATAGAGACCGGCACCGCCCAGCGCCTCGACGATGATACGCGCCTGCGCCCGCGCGGCATCGAGCGCGGCGTCGGTCATCGCGGCCGGCTGCCAGCTTTCGCGGTAGTCGCCCCCGTCCTGCCGATGTCCGATCGGTGGACAGAAATGCACGCCCGCGTTCGTCTTCACGGTCAGAAGCGTGATCTCATAATCGAAATCGACGAAGCCTTCCGCGATGACCTTCGCCCGGTCGCCGCGCATATTGGCGGTGGCCAGATCCCATGCCGCGTCAAGGTCCGCCGCATCCCTGACGACGCTCTGCCCCTTGCCGGACGACGACATGACCGGTTTCACGACGAGCGGCAGGCCGACGACATCGGCCGCAGCGGCGAGGTCCGTACGGCTTTCGGCATAGCGATAGGGCGAGGTCGGCAGGCCAAGTTCATCGGCCGCCAGATCGCGAATGGCATCGCGGTTCATGGTCAGCCGGGTCGCCCGTGCCGTCGGAACCACGCGATACCCCTCCGCCTCCGCCGCCAGCAGCGCCTCGGTACGGATCGCCTCCACCTCGGGCACGATCAGGTCGGGACGATGCCGCGCGATCGCGGCGGTCAGCGCGTCGCCATCCAGCATGGAAAAGACGTCGGCCGCATCCGCGACCTGCATGGCCGGCGCATTCGCATAGGCGTCGCAGGCGATGACGTGACAACCCAGCCGCTTGGCCGAAATGACGAATTCACGGCCGAGCTCACCCGAACCGAGGAGGAGGACACGTGCCGTCGGCGTCATGCCGGAACCGGCTTCGGCACGATTGTCGATGTCGTCATGACGCCCTCCATTTCCGTGCGCGTTAACCGCCAGCCATCACGCTTGCCAAGCGCGGGATCAGGCGCAAGGACGACCGGCATGCCGCATCTGATCGCCGAGCACAGCAAAGACGTCGCGACCCGCAACGCCATCCCGGCCCTGTTCGGCGCCTTGATGTCGGTCTGCGAAAACAGCTCCGCGATCGACGCCGCGAACGTCAAATTGCGGGCGCACGGCTATGCCAGCTATCTCGTCGGCGGCGAGATGCGGCCGTTTCTGCATCTGTCGCTCGCGATGATGTCGGGGCGCAGCGATACGGAAAAGGCGGCGCTTTCGAATGCGCTGTTCCAGGCGGCGGCGGGCGTCATGCCGAACGATGTCGAAATCACGGTCGAGATCCGCGACACCCACCGCGCTTCCTATCGAAAGCGATCCGGCCGAATGCCGTCATGATCTGAGCCATTCTGATCTGGGCCATCCTGATCTGGGCCATCCTGATCTGGGCCACCCTGATCTGGGCCCCGCTGATCTGGGCCGGCCTGATCTAGACCGCCTTGTCCGGCCACAGGCACAGATCGTTCAGGAAGCAGTCCCCGCATTTCGGGGCGCGGCTGGTGCAGACGCGCTTGCCGAACTGGATCAGCCAGAAATGTCCCTCGGCCATGGCCCATTCGGGCGCGCGGTCTTCCAGCCGTTCGGCGATCTTGGCTTCCGTCTTCGCGGGCGCCAGGCCAG
>JBCCAC010000344.1:0-2927 GCA_039815015.1 Pseudomonadota bacterium
CAACTACCTGCTCTTCCTGCGCCTGATCCCCGCCTTTCCCTTCTTCATCGTCAACATCGCCGCGGGAATCTTCGGCATGAAGACGATCCCCTACACGGCGGCTACGGGGTTCGGCATCATTCCCGGCACCTTCGTCTTCGCCTCCATCGGGGCGGGCGCGGGCGCGGTCATCGCGCGCGGCGACAAGGTGGACGCGAGCGTCTTCACCGATCCGAGCGTGCTGCTGCCGATCGTCGGGCTGGCCGTGCTGTCCCTGATCCCGATCGTCGTGAAGCGGTTGCGCGGCAAGCCCGCGGCAGAGGCGTAGGAAACGAGCCAAACGCCAACTTCCATCATCCCTCGACTGCGCTCGGGATGATGACGTTTTGTAGGTGCTTAGGGCTTTAGAACGCGATGACGTTGCGTTTGCGCAAGTCTTCCAGACGCTCGTCCGACAGGCCCAGTTCGTCCATCAGCACGCCCCGCGTATCCTGACCCAATAGGGGCGGCGCGGTGCGGACGCTGGCCGGCGTCGCCGACAGCCGGTGCGGATAGCCGACGACCTTGACCTCGGTCCCGTCGGCGCGCGGGGCGCTGGCGACGATACCGCTGGCCCTGACGTGCGGATCGGCGAAGACGGCTTCGAGATCGTTGATCGGCCCGCCAGGAACGCCGGCGGCGCGCATGTCAGAAAGGAGCGCCGCCGCACCGTGCCGGGCGATCTCGCCGCCCAGCAGCGCCTCCAGCACCGGCCGGTTTTCGCTGCGCGCGCCATTGGTGCGGAAGCGGTCGTCCTCGGCCCATTCCGGATGGCCGAGCAGCGTGCAGAATTTCGCGAACTGACCGTCATTGCCGCAGGCGACGATGATCCGCCCATCCGCCGCCTGAAAGTCGCGATAGGGCACGACGGTCGCATGCGCGTTGCCCATGCGCCCGCCGACGACGCCGGCATTCAGATAATTCGACCAGTGATTGCCGAGGACGGCGATCTGCGTCTGCATCAGCGCGGCGTCGATATGCTGTCCCTGGCCCGTGGCGCGCGCATGGTTCAGCGCGGCGAGGATCGAGGTCGCGGCGTACATGCCGGTGAAGAGGTCGGCGGCGGGAATGCCGGCCTTCACCGGCCCCGCGCCGTCTTCGCCGTCGGGCAGGCCCGTCAGGCTCATCAACCCGGCCATGCCCTGGATCAGGAAATCATAGCCGCCGCGTTCCGCATAGGGGCCGGTCTGGCCGAACCCGGTGATCGAACAATAGACGAGCGCCGGATTTTCGGCGGCGAGGCTCGCATGGTCGAGACCGTATTTCGCCAGCGTGCCGGTGCGGAAATTCTCGACGACGATGTCGCACGTCGCCGCCAGATCACGCAGCAGCGCCGCGCCGTCCGCCTCGCCGAAATCGATGGCAAGCGCGCGCTTGTTGCGATTGGCGCAGGCGAAATATGCGCCGTCCCGCAACCCGTCGCGCGCGGCGGGACCTCCACCGGGCAGCCAGGGCGGTCCCCATTCACGCGTGTCGTCGCCGCGGCCGGGCCGCTCGACCTTGAAGACCGTCGCGCCCAGATCGCCGAGCAGCTGCGTCGTCCAGGGGCCGGCGAGAACGCGGGAAAGATCGAGAACGCGGACGCCCGCAAGCGGGCCGGCTGGGGCTGTGTCGGACATGGCCGCCGCCTTCGTCCGGATGGCGGCGGATCGTCAAGGCGCGCGATGACCGACACCCGCGCCCCCGATGACGCGATATGTCCGACTACATGTCGTCCGCGAGGGCGTCGTCGAAGGTCGTTTCCGCCACCTCGCTATCGGCGTCGGTATCCGTATCGGTGTCGGTGTCGGCAGGCGCTGGATCCGGTGCCGGCGTCGCCCCGGTCTCTTCGGTGGCCGCATCCGCGCGGCAGACTTTGAAAGGCACCGCGGAATCGTCCGAAATCCCGAGTTCGAGCGCGAGCGCGAAAACGCGCGTGAAATTGTCGGCCGGCAGGGGCGCGAGTTCCCGCACCAGCCGGCTGACCGTATCGCAGGCCTGGGCGTCGAGGCCTGCCGCGACGCTGCCCGCGATCACCTTGCGGCCGGTATCGATGACCGCCTGATCGTCGGGGAGCGGCGTGCCGCCGATTCGCTCGAACACCGTCTTGGTCACCGGCCAGGATCGACCGGCGTTTTCCCTCAGCGTGTCGGCGAGCGCCGCGCCCTCCCGCGGCAGATAGTTCTGATCGTCGATCAGCGTCGCGCAGCGGGTGGCCGCCTGACGCAGGATGGCCGGCAGCAGGTTTCCGATGACGGCTTCGTTCTCCGCCGGTGTGATGCACATGCGGGGCGCGGCCTCCTGCGCCTGGGCCTGCGCCGCGGCAGGAAGGGCGATGAGGGCGAGGGCGGCGGCGAACGAACGCGACATGGACTGTAAACCTTCTATCTGACGGAACTGCCAAGACGATAGGATTCGAATTCTGACGCGCGGATGAACCTTGAAAATGGCAGGCGAAACGATCGCGGCGGCCGTGCGGGGGCAGGGACGCCACTTTCATCATGTGTCTCCTCCCGCACCTGTGCTACGCCCCGATGCCATGACATTCTTTCCCTTCAGCGCCATCGTCGGCCAAGAGGAGATGAAGCTGGCGCTGCTTGTCGCCGCGGTGCAGCCGCGCATCGGCGGCGTCATGATCTTCGGCGATCGCGGGACCGGAAAATCGACCGCCGCACGCGCGCTGGCCGCCACCCTGCCGCCGATCCGGACGATCGAGGGCTGCCGCTATAACTGCGATCCGGAGCAACCGGCCGCCTGCCCCGACCCGTGCACCAGCAGGCGGGTGCGCAAGACCCCGGTGCCCTTCGTCGACCTGCCATTGGGATCGACCGAGGACCGCGTTCTCGGCACGCTCGATCTGGAAGCGGCGCTGGCGAAGGGAGAGAAGCGATTCGAACCGGGCCTCCTTGCCCGGGCGCACCGGGGCTTTC
>JBCCAC010000337.1:0-2980 GCA_039815015.1 Pseudomonadota bacterium
CCCAGCTACCAACTGCCGCGTGATGAAAGAGCCGATGCCATCTAAAACCTGCTGATCACGTCCGGGGGCGCGACTGACGACTCCGATGGTGCACTGTGGGCGATCGACCGCTTGCGCGCGGGCGCTGACTTCGCGGATATGCTTCACATCGTTGCGAGTCGGGGCAAGGATGCCTTCATGGGCTTCGAGGAGCGCCTGAACCGCCTTGCCGGCCCCGACTGTCCGCTCACCATCGTCCGGCCTGACGAAACCTAGACAGACAGGTAAGCCATGTCAAAAAGCAAATCGACGTCCGAACCCTCCGTCCGCCTCCTTAAGATCGGCGAGCAAGTCCGCCACGTCCTCGCACAGGTGTTGCAGCGCGGCGAGATGAATGATCCTGCCTTTGACGGGCTGATCGTCTCGGTCAGCGAGGTGCGCGTGTCGCCCGACCTGCGCCACGCCGCGGTCTATGTGAAGGAACTGGCCGGCAAGGACGAGGACATGCTCGCCGCGTTGCAGCGCAGCGCCCGGTTCCTGCGCGGTCAGGTCGCCCGTGCGCTGTCCACGAAATACACGCCGGAGCTGAAATTCCGTCTCGACGAGAGCTATGCCGAAGCTGCGAAGATCGACGCGCTGCTGCGCTCGGAAAAGGTATCGGCCGATCTGGCAGGCGACGACCGGGACCCGGAGTGACGCTTGGCCAGCCGTTGTCCGCCGGGCCGGTTCGCCTCGAACGGATGGCGGCGGCATATGTCGAGGGCCTGCGCGCGGCCTGCGCGCGCGATCGGGAGATATGGGACATCTATCCCGTTTCCATGCTCGGCGAGCATTTCGACGCGGCGATGGCGGCCCAGGGTGAGTGCCATCGGGCCGATGGCTGGATCCGCTACGTGGCGCTGGACGGCGAGCGGGTCGTCGGCATGACCAACTACATTGCGCCGGACGCGGCCAACGGCGTCGTCGAGATCGGCGGCACCTATATCGAACCGTCGGTACGCGGGACCGGCTACAACACCCGCATGAAGCGCCTGATGATCGATCACGCTTTCGCAAGCGGAGTCCGGCGGATCGAATTTCGGATCGACACCAGGAACCGACGCTCGATGCGCGCCACGGAAAAACTCGGCGCGACGCATGAGGGCACGCTGCGCAGGAACCGCATCACCTGGACCGGCTACGTTCGCGATACGGCCGTTTACGGCCAGCAGGCCGACGGATTGACGACCGGCTGGGCCTTGCCTGCCGGCCCCGCCAAACACCCACCGATCACGCCGCCAACTGAGCGGGCACCGCACCGAAATCAGGCACCAGGGAGCGCCCCCGACGCGCGGCGTCTCCCGCGCCGGCCGCCGCACCCACGTCCATCAGATCAAGGAAGGTCGGGTAGGTGTCGAGGATCGAGGCCCGCGTCGAATGTACCTGATGCACACCGGTCTGGAACCACAGACAGCCGATCGGGTGGTGGCCGCCGCTCTTGATCGCATCGATGCGATAGAAATCATCCGCAAAGCGGTGCGTGCTGCCGTCCGTGTCGTCAATATAGGTGAGATCGTCCGCCACCTTCTCCCAGATCTGCGCGCCGGTGTAGAGCGCCGCTTCTGCCCCCTTGGCCGGTCCCACGCCGAACACACGGCGTCCATCGGCCAGAACCAGCGCCTTCAGCCGTGCGATGGCGCGATCGCGCGCGTCATTGTCGGCAAACGACAGCATATATTGGTGCGTCATCGTCGGTTCGGTCGCGATCTGGTTGAGGCCCAGCCGCGTGAAGAAGGCGTCCGCCTTCCGCAACCGATAGAAATTCTGGCCGCCGGTCCCCTCCTGTTTCAGGAACGGCTGCTGACTGAGCGCGGTCTGGAACACCAGCAGCGCGCCCCGGGCGCGGGCCATCTGGCGAAAACGGCCGACCAGCTCGTCCATGGCCTGATAGCCGAACTTGACGGCATCGGCATATTTGCCGCGCTCGGTTTCGTCCGGTTTCGCCTCGAACCGCTCCGGCTCCATGTGCCGCCAATAGCTGTGTTGCAGATGCGCCGTGGAATTCAGGAAGAAGGTCGCGAAGTCGGGCTTCCGGTCCTGATAATAATGCCGGAACAAATCGAACTGCAGCCGGTCGAGAATGGCGACGCGGCGATAGCTGAGATGCCCCCCCTTCAGCCGCTCCGACGCCAGCTGGCGAACGATGTCCGCCACCGTTTTCGCGCTGAGGCCGCGGCGCATCATAAAGCTCAGGAAATCGGCATAATCCTTCGCGCCAAGACCGGCTTCGCTGTTCGAATATTCGCGCACATTGTGGCTGACGAAGCGGTTGTAGATGTTGAGCTCCGCCGGCACCGCGTCGCCATCTTCCGACCAGGGATCGCCCAGAAATACGCTGCCCTCGGCATCGAAGGGCCGCGCGTTCATGCTGGAAAAATTCGCAACCGTACGCCCTGCCGCGATCAGCGCGTGAAAAATATCGTCATGTCCCGCGCGCTTGCCGTCGGTCAGGTTGAAGACACCGTGCTGGTCATAGGCGAGGCCGGTATGCACCGAGTACCACTGAATCCAGGGCTCCAGCTCGTTTTGCGTCTCGACATCCGCCTCGGTTTCGAAGATCTGCGATTCAGCATGCATGGCGCGGAAATTCGGCAGGCTGCCGTCGGCCATCCACTTTTCGAGGAGCGGCGGGCACAGCTCGTTCATTTCCATGACGATGATCGGTCGTGATGACATCTCGGATTTCCGGTTTCGCATAAGGCTGATTTAGGAACGCACCGCGTGACCATAGCTCAATTTCATGAAAAACTCATCCGCCATGCATCCGTGTGTGCTGGCATCTGGATCGGCAAGGCACGGTGAACGGCTGGATCATCCTCGATAAACCCGTCGGTATCACATCGGCGGGCGGCATCGCGCGCGTGAAGCGGTTGATGCGGGACGCGGGTATCCGGAAACCCAAGGTCGGCCATGGCGGGACGCTCGATCCGCTGGCGACCGGTGTTCTTCCGATCGCACTCGG